>JBBSRF010000129.1:0-7154 GCA_038243335.1 Sphingobacteriales bacterium | reverse complement strand
ATTACGAGCTTCAGCTACAGATTTTGCTATACCTACAATGTGAACATTTTCACAATTCTCTTGTATCAGAAAATATAATGAAGAACGAGCAAATTCCTCATCATCAACGATTATGGTATTTAACACAAATTTTAATTATTTAATAAGGCTCAATCTATCAAAAATTAAAGCCAATAAAAAATATAACTGAATTAATTAAAACCGTATAACATCTTTTTACGTTCTTACTTTATATAACATTATCACTAATACCCTAAAACTAAAAATTTATTTTATGGAAAACTTAACTGAAAATCAAAATACACAACGCAACGATGTTGGTGTTTTAGATGTCAAACTACAACGCCGTTCTTTTCTTCAATATGCAGGCGCAGGTGCAGCAGTTGTAGCATTAACAGCAGCTGGCTGTACAAAGGAAAGAGTTAATACAAACTTCGGTACTACGCTTGATTTTAAAGATGACTTTGGTGTATTAAACTATGCCTATGCTTTAGAACAATTAGAAGCTGCATTTTATATTCAAGTTGGTAACAATTTGTCAATTTTTACCAACGCAACTGAAAAAGCTTATTTTCAAGATATACAAGCTCATGAAATTGCTCACAGAGAATTTTTTAAAAGTGCGTTAGGTACAGCTGCAATTGGTAGTTTAGAAGTTGATTTTTCGAGTATAAACTTTGGTGATCGTACTAGTGTTTTAGGTGCTGCTAAAGCATTTGAAGATTTAGGTGTTGCCGCATATAATGGTGCTGCAGTTAGAATTAAAGATGCAAAGTATTTAGTTGTTGCGGGACAAATTGTATCTGTAGAAGCCCGTCATGCTGCTGCAATTCGCGATATGATCAGTAATGGAACTTTTGCAGACTTAGATACATTATCAGCATTAGGTTCAGACAATTCAAATGGTTTAGATGGAGCACTTACTCCGGATAAGGTTTTAGGAATAGCTGGAAAATATATTAAAACAAAAATTAACGTAATCAACCTATAAATCAGAAATCATGAATATCTTAAATATATTAGACGAAATAGAAAAAGTTGATGGAGAAATCTATGAAAGATTAAATCCACGACGCAAAGCAATGAAGGATTTTTTTAACATGGGTAAAAAAATCAGTGTTGCTGCATTACCATTAGCATTAGGTTCAATGTTCCAAAAGGCTTATGGTCAAACAAATCCTGGCAGTGTTACTGATGTTTTAAATTTTGCTTTGGCATTAGAATATTTAGAATTTAATTTCTACAACAGAGCATTATCTTTAAATAGTGGTGCAGGTTATATTCCAGTTGGTCCCGCTAGAAATGCAATTACAACAATTCGTAACCACGAACGTCAACATGTTGATTTGTTTAAGGGTGCATTAAAAATCACTGGTGCAGATGGTTACGTACAATCAGATTTTGATTTTACAGCAGGCGGTGCTTTTGCAGATTTAGATACCAATTATGAGACATTTTTAAAAGTTGCATTAGCTTTTGAAGATACAGGAGTTAGAGCTTTTAAAGGTCAAGCACCAGTATTAATTGGTAATGCAGTATTAACTACAGCCTTACAAGTTCACTCAGTAGAAGCTCGTCACGCGTCACACATTCGCCAGATGGTAAGAGCAAATGTAGCTGGAGCCGGTGCTTTAAAACCTTGGATTGCTTATACAGCGAATGGTAATGATACTGGAGTAGCTGCAGTTAACGATACTTATACAGGTGAACAGAATACTAAAATTTTGGGTATAGAAATTACAGGAATTAATGGTAAAGCTGTTTCACAAACACAAGCTGCAGAATCTTTTGATGAGTTCTTAACTGGATCTGCTGTTAAGAAAATTGCAAACTTGTTTATACCAGTTAAAAAGTTAGCATAAAATTTGTTTTTTAGGTTTAAGTTAAGGGAAGAAATACGAAAGTTTTCTTCCCTTTTTTTATGTCTTATAATTTAGCTTTGATAATCATGAAAACTAAATTAAATAATGGTGCTAATAAGTAATAACTTGTTCTTCTAGATGAGTAGGTAAATCTCTATAATTATATTGTTGCCCACGTAGTTGTGGTTCAAAACCAGATTCTTTTATGGCATCTTGTATACCGTTTGCTGTAAAACGATGCGGTGCTCCCGCTGCAGAAACAACATTTTCTTCAATCATAATAGAACCAAAGTCGTTAGCCCCTGCATGTAAACACATTTGTGCTACGGCTTTACCAACAGTTAACCAACTTGCTTGTATGTTTTTAACATTGGGTAGCATAATTCTACTTAAAGCAAGCATCCTTACATATTCATCTCCAGAAACATCGTTGGTTATACCTCTTAAACGTTTCAATAAAGTGCCATCATCTTGAAAAGGCCAAGGAATAAATGCTAAGAAGCCTTTTGCATGGGCTGGTTTTTCACTCTGTACTTCTCTAATCCAAACTAAATGTTCAAATCTTTCCTCAATGGTCTCAACATGCCCAAACATCATGGTTGCAGAAGTGGTAATATCTAATTGATGTGCTGCACGCATTACATCTAACCATTCTTGTCCGCCGCATTTGCCTTTTGAAATTAAACGACGAACTCTGTCATTTAAAATTTCTGCTCCAGCTCCAGGTAATGAATCCATCCCATTAGCTTTTAATTCACTTAAAACTTCAGTGTGGGAAATTCCTTCCAGTTTCGCTACGTGTGCAATTTCTGGTGGACCTAAAGCATGTAGTTTTAAATCAGGATATAATTCTTTTAACTCTTTAAAAAGATTAGCATAAAATTTTAAGCCTAAATCTGGGTGATGACCGCCTTGTAAAAGCAATTGATCTCCACCTAAGCGAAATGTTTCTTCAATTTTAACTTTATAAGTTTCAATATCAGTAATATAACTTTCGTCATGACCAGGGCGACGGAAAAAATTACAGAATTTACAGTTGGCAATACAAACGTTTGTTGTATTCACATTACGATCTATTTGCCAAGTTACATTCCCGCTAGGTACTTGTATTTTTCTCAATTCATTGGCTACATAAGCTAACTCGGCAGTTGCTGCATTGTGATATAAAAAAACGCCTTCTTCTTTTGTTAAAAAGTCGAAATTTAATGCTCTCTGTAATAATTCAGCAGTATTCATATACAAAGATAACTAAAAAAGAGGTTGTCTTTAAATCAGTTAGTTTGCCTTTTGTAAAAAATTATATAATCTGATTAATCCCTTTAATGTGTGTAATCATTTATCTTATCTTTACTGCTCTAAAAATTAATATGATAGATTTTAATCGATTTACGTTAGCAAATGGCTTAAGGGTTTTGGTGCATGAAGATGCTACAACACCCATGGCAGTTTTAAATATTTTATATGATGTTGGTGCAAGGGATGAAGAGGAGGGGAAAACAGGTTTTGCGCATTTATTTGAGCATTTAATGTTTGGTGGTTCAGTAAATATTCCAATTTATGATGAACCTTTACAACGCGTAGGTGGGGAGAATAATGCATTTACCAGCAATGATATTACTAACTATTACATTACACTTCCGGCAGAAAATATAGAAACTGCTTTTTGGTTAGAGAGCGATAGAATGTTGAGTTTAGCTTTCTCTGAAAAGAGTTTAGATACCCAGCGTAATGTAGTAATGGAAGAATTTAAGCAACGCTATTTAAATCAGCCTTATGGCGATGTATGGTTAAAATTACGTCCATTAGCCTATCATACCCATCCGTATCAATGGGCAACTATTGGGCAAGATTTAGCACAAATAGAAAACGCAAAAATGGAAGATGTTAAAGCATTTTTTAAAAGACATTACAATCCACAGAATGCAATTTTAGTGGTTGGCGGTAATGTAAAAACTGAAGATGTTAAGCAACTAGCTGAAAAATGGTTTGAACCAATTCCAAAAGGTGATAAGTATAATAGAAATTTACCAAAAGAATTAGAACAAACGGAAGCTAGAACATTAACGGTGAATGCTAATGTGCCTTTAAATGCGATTTATATTGCTTTTAAAATGCCAAAAAGAAGAGATGAAAGTTATCAAGTTTATGATTTAATGTCTGACATCATGTCTCAAGGCCAATCTTCTAGGTTATACACAAGCTTACTTAAAGAGCAACAATTATTTAGTGATATACATGCTTATTTGTCTGGTAGTTTAGATGAGGGTTTATTTATTGTTGAAGGAAAATTAGTTGAAGCCGTAACCATAGAAACAGCAGAGAACGCTATATGGAATGAACTTCATAAAATGTGCGCAGAATTAGTTACCGATGCTGAATTAACTAAAGTTAAAAATAAATCAGAATCGATTATGGTGTTTGCAGAAATGAGTTTATTAGACAAAGCGATGAATATCGCTTATTATGAATTGTTAGGCGATGCACAAATGTTAAATATCGAAATTGATAAATATTTAGCCATTACAGCAGCTCAAATACAGCAGGTTGCTCAAATTACTTTTCTTAAAGAAAAATCTTCTACTTTATATTATTTAGCCAATGCTTAACCGTATCATAGCACCTGATTCTAAACAGGTTGAACAAATCAATTTTATTCCTCCAGTATTACAAAATTTAGCAAATGGAATTCCAGTTTACACTTTTAATGCTGGTAAACAAGAATTAGTACGTATAGAGTTTATTTTTAGTAATGTAAATTGGGATCCATCAAAACCATTACAAGCAGTTGTAGCTAACAGCTTAATTAACAATGGTACCAAAAACTTGTCTGCGCAACAAATTGCTGAACATGTAGATTACTATGGTGCGTTTTTACAAACTGAATACGGCGCAGATCAAATTATTATCACACTTTATAGTTTAAATAAGCATTTAGCGGCTGTACTTCCTATCTTAAAATCAATATTAAATGATAGTATTTTTCCGCAACAAGAATTAGAAATTTTTGTTCAAAATCAAAAGCAGAAGTTACAAGTAAACTTGCAAAAGAACGACTTTTTGGCACGTAAAAGCTTTGCAAATACAATTTTTGGTAAAACAACCTATGGTTCTGATATCTCATTGGATGATTATGATGCAATTAAAAGAGATGATCTTTTAGCTTATTACAGAGCAGCGTTTAAAGCTAATAATTGTACGATAATTGCAGCTGGTAAATTTGAGAATAAAGAACTTGTCCTATTAGATCAGTTTTTTGGAAAAGATTGGATAAATAATGAACCTTCAACTTTAAACCAATTTACGTTTTCAGAACCTGTTGGTCAAATTATATCAATAAATAGACCTGAAGCCGTACAATCTGCCATTAGAATGGGTAAGATTGTAATTAATAGAACACATGTTGATTTTCCATCTTTACAAATTTTAAATACGGTATTAGGTGGATATTTTGGCTCTAGGTTAATGGCAAATATTCGTGAAGACAAAGGATATACTTATGGTATTGGTTCTGGTATTGCCTCATTAAAAGATGCAGGTTATTTTTATATTGCCACAGAAGTTGGAGCTGATGTAAGTAATTTGGCACTAAATGAAATTTATAAAGAAATAGATATTTTGCGAGTAGAATTAGTGGGAGAGGAAGAGCTAAACTTAGTAAGAAATTATATGCTAGGATCTATGTTAGGCAGTTTAGAAAATATCATGTCTCATGCTGATAAGTTTAAAAATATTCATTTTTCTGGTTTAGATTATGATTATTACTCAAATTACATTGCTACGGTCAAATCTATTTCTTCAGAAAAATTGAGACTAATGGCAAATCAATATTTAGATGTAAACCAATTTGTACAAGTGGTAGCTGGCAAACTAAATACAATATAAATAGATGACTGGAATCGCTATAAAACCAGAATATAAAGTTTTAATAAACCCTGATTTAAATAATATTGATTGGGATTATGTAATTTCATTATTTTATAAAATTGAATGGAAACATCGAATTTCGGATGAAATAGCCTTGGCTTTTAAAAATAGCACTACTACAATTTTCATTTTTAAAGACGATATCATTATTGCATTTGGCAGAATTGTAGGTGATGGTAGATATTATGCCATGCTGGCTGACATAGTGGTAGATCCAGATTTCCAAGGACAAGGTTTAGGAAAATATTTAGTAACTACATTAAACAACCAGTTGATAGATTATCATTTTGTAAACTTAAGTGCTGCTCCTGGAGCTGATGATTTTTACAAAAGTATGGGCTGGAAAAAACAGACAACTTCGTTTATTTGGCCCCAAGGGCCAAAACAATTACGGCAACATTGTGAGCCTGATTAAGCTATTTTGATTGTAATAAAGTTACTTTTCCATCCATTGTGCTTACCAATAGGTTATTTGCATCAATAACATTCATGGTATTAACCATAGAGTTGTCAATTTTATGAAGCCATAAGTTTTGTTTGGTTTTTGGGTCTATTGCGTAAACAACTCCATTCTTAGTTCCGAAAAATATTTTACCATCTTTTTCTATAAGATCTGATGGCGTATGTTCATAACCAAAATCTGCGTTATATCTCCATGCAATCCCATTGTCTGTCGGTGTAGTTTTATACGCAACAATTTGGTCTTGCATTGTTTTAGCATACACAAAATTACTATCTGTAGATAAACCTATAGATTCCCTTACTGTAGCTTCTTTATTTCTCCAAAGTGTTAAACCTGTTTTACTATCTATGGCAGTTAAAACTCGATCTGGCGCAGCAATAAATATTATTCCTTTTGTAGCAACAGGAGTTACCATAGCTGGAGAAAACATTCTGTTTGAGTTTCCATTATTCCATTTCCATTTTAATACGCCTGTTTTTAAATCTAAAGCATATAAATGTCTACCCCATGAACCAAAAATTATCATTCCTTGATAGATGATAGGTTTACCAACTATACTTCCTTCAACTTGAGTAAATTTCCAGATTTCTTTTCCAGTATTGAAATCTAATGCTCTAAAATTATGATCACTTCCACCAATATAAATGATATTATTATTTAAAATCGGTGAACCTAATACTGCATTCTTGGTGTTAACTTTCCATAATTGTTTGCCATTTTTTAGATTCAAAGCATAAATATTACCATCTCCAGATCCTAAAACAACTTTATTGTTATGAGCTATAGGTGAGGAATAAATAGCCCCATTAGTTTTAAAGGACCATAATTTCTTTCCTGTATTTTTATCTAAAGCTTCAACTAATCCTAAACTATTTCCAAAAACTACAGTTTCACCAAAATAAGAT
>JBBSRF010000128.1:0-7173 GCA_038243335.1 Sphingobacteriales bacterium | reverse complement strand
TTATCACCTTTTAAATGAGACACGATTTTAGCTGAAACGATTGCGCCACTTAATGCAGGAGCTCCTACAGATATGTTACCACCATCTTCAACCAACAATACATTGTCAAATTCAATACTAGCGCCTTCATCTCCCTGTAAACGGTGTACAAAAAGATGCTGGTCTTTTGCAACTTTGAATTGCTGTCCTGCTATATTTACTATTGCGTACATTGTTAAATAATTATTTATTAAAATTGTTTATTTTTATTCGAGGTGCAAATATAGAATAAATACTTTTTAAACACAAATAGATATAGAAAATAATTTGCTTAACCACTAATTATCTTATTTGTAAAGCAATAGTAGGAAATTTAGCTTCGCTTCGGTCCCGCTGTCCGTTTTACTTCGTGCTCACTCCCATCAGGTTTGTAAACATAAAGCTTGTTCTGCTATTAAAGCACCGACTATAATTTCAAAAAAATAACACTCATAAAAAAAATATAATTGAATTGATACAATTTATTTTAAAAATTTATTAATTGTTACGAATTATTCGTAGTTTTATAAAACTAAATAATATATATATAAAACTATCTTTTCAATCCTACTTACTGCATTAACAATTACCACATCAAATGCACAACAACCTGATAAGGTTTTAGCCAGAGTTACCTACAACTTTAGCCATGTTAGAGATACAAATAGAAGGGATAATCCATATACAGAAAGCATGCTTTTAGTTATTGGAAAAAATGCATCAGTTTATACCAGTTTAGATAATATAGGAAGAGAATTAAATATCCATGGCTCAAGACCTGCACAAGCGGCTACATTTAAAACTGTAACATTCGATGATTTATATTTCTTTGCAAAAGAAAATAAATTGATTACTAGGCAGCGGTTTATGAATTTCAATTACCTCTTTGAAGAGGCAGAACAAAAAATTAATTGGAAAATAACAAAAGACACGGCAAGTTTTGCGGGCATTTTTTGCAAAAAAGCAACGGCAAATTTTAAAGGCAAAAAGTGGAGCGCTTGGTATTCGACGGAAATGCCTTTTGCAAGTGGGCCGTGGAAACTAAATGGCGCACCTAGATTAATCATAGAAGCTTACGACAAAAAGAAAGAAGTGCAATTTCAAATTGCCGAACTTGATAACTTAAAAAAAGAAAATCTTACAGCCGAACGAGCCGCTAAATTAAAAATATATGAAAGAAATGTATTTTTTGGTACTGAAATCGCATTGCAAACTGATGCTAAAAAAAAGCAACAAGAGAGGAGTTTGATAAGGTTTATGCGGTTTACATCAAAGACCCCGCACGATTTATTGCTGCAGAAACAGGAACACCAAGAAGCCAAGTTTTTAGCGGAGTTAGTATGACTGGTGTAACACATAATATTATTAACAACCCAATTGAACTACCAGAGAAGAAATAGCACAATGAAGAAATTTACAACTACACTTCTATTGCTTCTAGTTACGCTTTGTTCTTTAGCACAAAAACAAGACGACGTTTTAGCAAGAGTAAGTTATACTTACATTAATCAAAATGATACTTTAAAAAACGGGAAACCTTTTTCAGAAAACATGATGCTTTTTGCAGGCAAAAATGCTTCTTTATATGTCAGTTACGATAAAATTAGACATGCGATCAATATAGACCAAAAAGTTAGAGCTATGATGACTTTAAAAAATGGTAGCGGCTCAATAAAGATAGACTCGAAGCCGCTTGACCAAGCTATACAAGGTAGCCAATATGTTTTCGCTAACGAGAAAAAATATTTCTATAAAGAAACGGTTCAAATGCAAGATTTTATTATTGAAGAACCTTTACCTGAATTAAAATGGAAAATTGTTAACGATACTTTAACTATTTATGGTATTCAATGTAAAAAAGCATTAACAAACTTCGAAGGTAAAAATTGGGTAGTTTGGTTTGCTCCTAGCCTACCTTTTTCTAGTGGACCATACAAATTTAACAATCTACCGGGTTTAATTATTGAGGTTTATAGTGAAGACAAAACCATACAATATCAATTTGCAGGTTTAGAAAATGCAAAAGATAAAACTTATAAAAGATTAGTTGATGTTACTAAAAAGAGCACTACCGAGCCTGGAGATATTAACCCTTTGGATCTAATGATGGGCACAGATATAGCGGATGCTTATTATTCCAATAGCATTAAATTGCCTTACAATTCTGTTAAAACAACAAAAGTAAAACTCGAGAAATTTAAAGCTGATTTAAAAGGAAGTTCAAATTAAAATAAATTAAACAAATGCCTTTTTGTTAAAATAAGTTAAATTAATTTTTAATATTACGAATTAATCGTAGTTTTACGATTAATTAATCCAAATCTAACTATGAAAACTATTTTAATTACATTTTTAACATTAGCAATTACAAGTATTGTGTTTGCACAGAATCCAGACAAAGCTTTAGCTAGGGTAAGATACAGTTTTACACATCTGCAAGACACTACCCAAAAAGATAAACCATATACCGAAAATATGCTTCTGATAATTGGCAAAAATGCATCTGTTTACACCAGTTATGATAAATTAAATCAAGAAATAGAAATGAAGAAGAAATTGATGGAGCAATTAAAAAATCAAGCTGGCTCTAGTAATATGAGCATTAATATTGATAAAACAGGCTTAAAATCAACTTCTTCCTTAGATTATTTCTTCTTTGCTAAAGAAAACAAATTTTACACTAAAGAGCGGTTGTTAACGAATTATCTAATTGAAGAAGATGCACCAAAAATAAACTGGAAAATTACTAAAGACACAGCGAGTTTTTCAGGTATTAATTGTCAGAAAGCATTAGCAAACTTTAAAGGTAGAAATTGGATTGCTTGGTTTGCTCCAGAATTACCTTTTCAAAGCGGTCCTTGGAAATTAAATGGTTTACCGGGTTTAATCGTTGAGGCTTATGACCAAACTCAAACTGTAAAATTTCAGTTTGCTGGTTTTGAAACTATTGCTGATGAAAATTTGACAAATTTGTCATCTAATGCACCAATTGATGGCATAGGCAGTGTTAAAATCATAGGCTTAGATGGTGGAAATCCTTACTTGGGTACAGAAGTTAAGCTTCCAGCAGATGCTGTAATAACGAGTAGAAAGAATTTGGATAAACTAAAAGAAGCTAGAGACAAAGATCCACAAGGTTTTATGAATGCACAAATGGCAGCTCAAGGGATTTCGTTCGGTGGCGCAACAAATGTAAGAAGAACAACATCAAGCTCTGGCGCAGCATCTCCTGCCAAAATTATAATCAATAATCCTATTGAATTACCTGAAACAAAATGAAAGCATTAATCATAATCCTATTATTATGCTTTTTTGGATTTGCTTCGGCTTTTGCACAAAAACAAATTAAAGGAAAGATAATAGATACTAAAGGTAGTCCGATTGTATCGTCAAATGTAAATTTGAAAGACAAGGAAGGTAATATTTTAAGTTTTACCAGAACTGACGATAAAGGAAATTACACTTTATCATTTACAGAAGAAAACAAAGATTTAACAATAGAAGCCAGTACAATTGGTTATACGAAAAAAATAATTGGAATTAGTGAGTTAAGTAAAAGTTACGACTTGATAATGGAAGAAAGTGAAATCAATCTTAAGACTGTAGTTGTAAAAAACAGACCAGAATTAACTTTGAATGGGGATACTTTGAACTATAAAACAGCTGATTTTGCAGACAAACAAGACCGTTCTATTGGCGATGTATTGAAAAAAATGCCAGGCATGGAGGTTACAGAAGAGGGTAAAGTAAGTTATAACGGGAAAGCAATTTCTGCTCTTTATCAAGATGGAGATAACATTTTAGATGGCAAATATGGTCTTGCGACAAAAGCAATTCCACATGGGGCAGTAGATAAAGTCCAAGTGATTGAAAATGATCAACCTATTAAAATGTTGCGTAAAAACAACATGAGCGATGATATAGCCATAAATCTAGTACTTAAAGATGAGGCAAGACTAAAAGTAATGGGCGATGCTAAAGCTGGATTAGGCACACCAGATCGTTTTGATGGCAATGTAAATGCAATGCTATTTAAAAAGAAAATAAAGTTCATCAACAACATTAAAGGTAATAACATAGGTATCGATCCTGGACTAGATTTAATGTCTTTTTTTGGTGGAAATTCTGGAAATGATAAACCTAGTGGTTTTCTTTCGGCAGGCGCAGCTGGCGTACCTACCCTACCTCAAAAACGAACATTATTTAACAAAGCGGGTTTAGCCAACTTCAATAACTTATTTAAATTCAGTGAAGATTTACAGGTAAAAGCAAACATCTCTTATTTATATGATCAAAGAAATCAACAATACAGTAAATTCTCTGAAACATACTTATCTGGTCAAACAATAACTTATGATGAGTTGCAGGAAAATGCAATCAATCCTCAAAAATTACAAGCTAAATTACATGTGACTTCAAATGCAGAAAATCATTATTTCAGCAATAATTTAACTACTAATTATAATTTAGCCAATACCTCTTCTAATGTAATTACAAATGAAATTGGTGCAAACCAAGGTTTAAAACAAAAAACATTCGATATCACCAACGAGTTGAGTTACCGCAAAAAATTAAAATCTGAAAACACTTTTAACTTATTCTCTATTTTAAGTAGATCAACACAACCCGAAACTTTAAATATTAGGCCAGGTTTAAACGAAGCCATATTAAACAATGGAAATCCATATGCGGGCTTAACCCAGTATGTAAAATTACCAACTTGGTATGCTAACAATTATACCTCATTTGCTTTTGTGGGCAACAAATTTACGCAAACTTACAGAGTTGGCTTTAACATTCAACATCAGGAGTTGAGTTCAGAATTATATAGAATTCAAAAGAATTCCACCACTGAGTTGGTTTCGCAAAGTATGACCAATAATTTAGCGTGGCTAAAAACCAAGTTATATACAGATGCTACTTATGAATATAATATTGGCAAATTTAAAGCTACCCTTGGTTTACCTATAAGTTACAATTACATTAGTTACGAAGACAAATCTAAAAACTTAGATCAAAGCTTAAGTAGATTTTTTGTCAATCCATCTTTAAACCTAAAATACCAAACTGGTGTAGAGAATTATGTTACCGCAAATTATGGCTATAATAATACTTTAGGTGGTATTGATGATGTTTACCAAGGTGCAATTTTAAAAAATTACAGATCTTTATTTGCCAACGATGCCCCGATAACCGAAAGTAAATCACAATCGGTTAGTGCAGGTTTCAATTTCAGAAAGGCAATGCAAATGTTTTTCTTAAACTTTAATGCCAGTTATTCTACCACCACAGTAAACACCATTTCTTCTTATAATTTAAGTAATAACATTGCCCAACGCATAGTGATATTATTACCAAATGATATGAAAAGTTTAGGTTTTGGCGCAAATGCAAGTAAATATCTTTTTAATTTACGAAGCACGATAAATATTGGTGCTAGTTTTAGTCAAAATACATTTGAGCAATTACAGAATAATGAATTAATGCCATTTACTTCTCAAACTTTTGCTTACAAAGCTGGTATAGATTCTAAAATCAATAGTTTTATCAATTGGTCTTACAATGCAAATTACGCTATTAGTAAAAATAGAACTACAAGTGCAAATGCAATCCAAAATAACAACCAACAATTAAGGCAACAATCTGCTATAACCGCTACAGCTTTTAAAAGCGTATTTATGACTTTATCTGCCGAACACATTTTTACGCATCAAAATTCACAACCCAACTTAAGCTATTTATTTGCAGATTTTAACGTGAGGTATAAGTTCCTAAAATTAAAAACAGATTTAGAATTTGGGATAACCAACATTGCAAACATCAAAAAATTTGAGGCCAATTACCTTTCAGCTAACTCCTTCTCTTCTGGAACTTATTACATACCAGGCAGAGTAGCAATGATGAAAGCAACTTTTATATTTTAGTTAAAGAAATTTAGGTTGGTGGGGACACCAACCGATAAAATAAACAATTGTCATTCTGAACATAGCGAAGAATCTAGATTAGTTAATCTGTTCTTCAATAGAGATTCTTCACTGCGTTCTGGATGACAAAATTAGGACGAAATGACTAACTAGTTTGAGATGAAATAATGAGGATGAGTTGACTATGCATTTCAATAATAGCCATCCTTTCTAACTAGGAACGAGGAGAAATCTATTTAGGATATTTTTAGTGAGATAGATCTCTCCGTAAAGTCGAGATGACGATACAAGAGTGAGACGACGGAAGATCCCAAGATAAGTCGTCTTTTCGAAATGAGCTATTTGCGATTGAGAAATCTATAAAGTTAGCTCTTCTCGAGTTAGATCTCTCCATAAAGTCGAGATGACGTGAATCTAGGCGTAACGATGATAAAGTATATCATCACTAGCGTGTTCGAAGAACAAATAAAAAAACCTTCAAGTACTACTCGAAGGTTTTCAATAATTTAATTAATTAAATTATTAAGGCTTAATCTTTTTACCAACAATAATTATTTCAGATAAAAGCTGACCTTTTTTCACATTTACACTTTCGATAGTATTAGGGTCTATTTTACTTAGCTGTTGTTGTGTGACTTTTTGTCCGTTATAATAAAAATCAACTTTGTTAGCGCTCAAACTATCTGTAAGTTTTACACCAGCTGTTTGACCTCTTAAAACAATTGTTGTTTGTGGTGCTTTGCCGCTAAAGGATGTTGGTATTCTAGGTCCACCAGTAACCATTACTTCTTTAATATTTTGATCAGCAGTTTTTCCTTTATATTTAACTCCAACAGTATAAATCAACTTTTTATCTCCATTATAACTAATATATTTTGAAATTTCTTGAGATTTAGCAAGAATAAATGCAGCTTGTTTATCATCCAAAGCCATTCCATGTACGGTTCTTACCGTAAGTTTAGCAGTATCACCCTGTTTAGCTCTTTCTGTAGCCATTTGGATCAACAATTCTTTTGAAACTTCATCCATGTCATCGCTTACCGTATCTTTAAAGTTTAGAATCAATTTAGTTACCTTTATTTTTTTAGCAGTTTTTAAATTGTTCTTTTTAACACTTACACTTTCACTATTTTGTATTGGTATGTCTAAAACTGATGGACTATTATCATTAGATATAGCATTTTCTAATACCTTAGCTATTGGATTTAAGTGTTTTTTGATATCTTTTTTA
>JBBSRF010000127.1:0-7185 GCA_038243335.1 Sphingobacteriales bacterium | reverse complement strand
CTTCCAATTGGAAAAGGATTTGCTAAAAATATTTTTGCTTTACTATCATCTTGGATAGCAACATCTGCATTAAAAGTTAATTTTTTATTGAAATTTAGTGACAAATTAGAACTTACTTTAAGTTGAGGTTTATAATAACTTGCCATTTCTAATGACGGTTTATAATCGTCAATATTAACTTTACCTGTCCATTTTAAATTATCACTTACTTGAACAGTAATCTCACCTTCTAAGCCATTTAATTTCGTGTCTCCAAAATCATAGATCACATCGAATTTAGTCGGGCTTGTAAAGTTATTTACAAATAAAGGCATGTTATTTATTTTTTTACTATAAAACCTTGCTTTATAGCCGAATCCTGGTCCTCCATTACCTTTGATACCAGCACTTATACTTAATTTTTCAACGGTATTTTGAATATAGATATTCTTGTTTAAAAAAGGATTTTCATCAGTAAAAGATTTTAAAGTATTTCTATTTATGTCACCTTTAACTTCTCCGAATATGGAGAGGAAATCTGGGATTAAATCGAAATCTGCTGTAACAGCCGGGAAGATTCTTGTTTTAGAAGTTGTACCGAATTCTTGAACTATATTAACACCAGCAGTAATATTAACTCCATTTGTTTGCAATTTTATATAAGGGTTTAATCGAAACAAATTATTTGAAATTTTTGTGCTAAAGTCTTTTGTGCTACCTAATTCTACAGCTGTAGCTAAGCCTAAATTAAAGCTGTTAATTCTTTTATTTAAATAAACTCTTAATGTCACCAATTGCTCTTTTGGATAGAATTTATCGTTAAATAAATAAGCTTTTGCTTTACCAGCATAACTTAAAGCTTCATCATCATTCTTAAATTTACTAATTATTTCTCCTTCGACTTCAACAAAATTAAATAGTTGTTTCTCTGGATTTGGGTTAAAAGTAGGGTTAAGTTCATCAAAGCCATAAAAGTATAATCCATGTCTCTGATAGTTGATACGTCCATTTAGGGTTGCCTTTTCACCTATACTTCTTCCAAAAACACTTAATTGTTGTGTATTTTCATTTTGCTTAAGCAGTTTTCCTTGTTGACTAAAATGTCTAAAAAAAGCACCAGTTTGTAAACCTTCATCTTTGCCAATATTAACATAAGCTTCAGCTAATAATGTACCTAAAGACCCAAAACCACCTTTAACATAATTGTTTATTAATTCTATAGCACGTTCTGCAGCCAATTGCTGTGCTTGTAACTTTTGAATGTCAGAGTTTAATTCTAATTTTCTATCTGTTAATGTGTAGTTAAATTTAGCTCTGTATGTTTGCAAATTATCCAAATCAGGACTTCTTCTTAATTTGAAAGCTTCTGCCAATATTGGTTTATATGGTCTTATAATTTCAATCTCTTCACTTACAGTTTTTTCTGGTGGTTTAACATCTTGAGCATTAACAGCAAAAGCTCCCATTGCCAAAAGCAATAAAGTTGTATATATATATCTAAGTAATTTCATTTCAATAGTCTAGTTTATTTTAGCTAATTTTTCTTTGGCAGTAGTAACGATTTCATCTTTACCTTCATAGCCTTCTATTATACTTAATAATGTACTTTTCGCTTGAGCTTTATCTTTTAAGGCTAAATAATTGTCAGCTAACAAAATAAAAGTTTTAGCAACCCAATAATCATAAGATGGCATGTTGTTAATTAAATCAAAACATGTTTTTTGTGAAGTTTTAAAATCACCTTTAGCGTATTGTAATTTTGCTAAGTTATATTTAGCTTCTGCAGCTGCAACTGTTTTTGTTTTAGCAATAACATTATTGAATGATTTGATTGCCTGTGTAGTGTCTGCTTTAATTAAGTATGCTTTTCCAGCATATAAGTCTGAGCTGTTTTTCTCTTCTTCAGATGCTTTATCAGAATTCTTAATTAGGTCTCCATATTTAATCATATCATCTGCCATGCTTAATGCACTATAGGCTTTAATTAAATTATTAATCGCATAATTGTAATTCGCAGTATAATCAGCTGTAGTCTCTAGTCTTTTTAAATATACAATAGCTTCATTGTATTTCTTTTCTTGCATTAACACTTTAGATACACTGATTAATGAACGTTCTGTATAGTCACTGGTCCAATCATTAAGGATATAATCATAATCGGCAATAGCTTCTGTAGAACGACCAAGCTTTACTAATGATTCTGCTCTAATAAATTTAGCTTCTTTATCATGTATTGCCTTAGGGAATTTATCAAAGTAAGCATTTACAGCTTCATAAGCACCTTTAGCATCTCCTTTTAAGTAAATGTTATTTGCTGCTTGGAAGATAATGTTATCTTGTTCACTTAAAGTATAATTGCCAAGAGGTGTAGTGCTTGCATAAGTAATGAAACCATTTGCATCTCCACGATCTACATAAATGTTTTTGATTGATTCTAGTGCTTGCTTAGCTTCAGGTAAGCTAGGATAATCTGTAATTACTTTTTTAAATGATTCTAATGCAGAATCATCTTGGTCCTGATTATATTGTACTAAGCCAATAGTTAATAAAGCACGTGGAATATAACTACTACGAGGATATTTCGCTATCAAATCAATTAAATCTGATTTTGATTTATCATTATCACCTTTATTAAAATAAGTATATGCAGTTTCGAAACCTGCATCATCTGCATAATTAGAGGTAGGGAATTTACTTAACAAACTTTGCATCGTTGCAATTTTAACATCATCTTGTTTTTGTAAACCTTGAATCATGCCACGTTGAAATAAAGCGTAATCATCACCAGTTAATCTTCCATTTATGATTTTATTGTAGTTTGTAAGGGCGTCATTGTAATTTTTATTTACAAAATACGAATCTGCTAAACGCATAATGGCATCGTTTACAGTTTTTGTATCCTTATCACTCCCTCTTAAAAAGCGTTCGAAAAAATTTGCTGCCTTAACATATTTCTCATCTTCAAAAGCTGCATAACCTAAACCATAATTAGCAAAATTATAGACTTCAGTTTTATCTGCCGTTGGCATAGATAAAAACTTTTCGAAAGTTTTCACAGCTTCACCATACTTACGTAGTTCATACATCGCTTCTGCCATCCAATATGTGCTTAATGCATGTATTTCTTTATCTTCTACAAAGTTTCCAGAACGTAAAAACATTGAAAGGGCATTTGGAAATGCTCTTTCATTATAGAATTGTAAACCTCTAAAATAGGTTGCTTTCTGATAAGCCTCTTTTGCTGCAGTTGTTTTGTCTTGTATGGGTTCTAAAATGTCTATAGCCGTTTGATAATTTTTGCTAGTTAGTAAAATTTCGCCAAGTAAGACTTTTGCTTCATTAATTTTTATTGAACTAGGAAATTGCTTTAAGAAGGTTTGAGTAGACTCTAGTGCTTGGGCATTAAATCCAAGCTCATAACTCAGTTTAGCATAATTTAACCAAGCTTCTTCTTGAATAATTTTATCAAGATTAATACGAGATGCGCTGAAAAAAGCATTACGAGCTTTTTCCTTGTTCTTCAATTCCAAAGATGCTTTACCTAATGTATACATTCCATTTTGAAGGTAAATATCATCTGTGTTTAATTTCTCTAATATGGTTATCGCTTCTTTATATTTAGTGTTTTTAAATAATGAATAACCATATTGATAAATGAAAAGGTTATTTTTTGTTTGACTTTTATCTTTTGAATAAAATTCGGCAAAGTATTTTTCTGCAGTTTTAAAATCTGATTTTGCAAAGTAAGATGCAGCAACTAAGCTTAACATTTCTGGTTCAAACTGTTGTTTTGTTTTTACCATTGCAGGTATAGCATAATCAATTACATCATCATAACGCTCATCTAGGTAATACATAGAAGTAATGTAATACGGGTAACTAGCTTCATAAGTAGGAGAGCCCTTTAATTTCTCAAAGTTTGATAATGCTGTTTTGTACTCTTTATTTAAATAATTGATGTAAGCAAAATAGTAAGTTGCACTTTCTTTGAAAGGAGAATCTTCTTTTTTAACGGCTTCAAATAAAGGTTCAGCTTTATCAAAGTTTTTTAATTCAAAATAAGAATAACCTTGTTTAAATTGATATTCTAGTCTTTGTTTTTGAGATAATAAATTAGGATTAGTTTTCTCAAACCATTCTAATGCTTTATCGTATTCTTTTTGTCCGAAGTAAGATTTACCTACATGAAAATAGGCTAAAACTGTATTTGGATTGAGTGGATATGTTTTAATGAATTCTAAAAAAAGAGATTCGGCATCAGAATTGCCAAGCTCTAAAGCACAAACAGCTGCATAGAATTTAGCATTTTCTTTTATTAAAGATAATTCGGCATTACTTTCTTTTTGCGAACTAACTCTTGTTCTTATATTCTCTACTAATTTAAACTGTTGTGATGCAGCAACATACTTTTCATTTTGTAGTAATTCTAATCCTGATTGGTAATTTTTATTAAGACTTACTAATGGACTGATTTGTGCAAAGCTAGCGGTTATACTACCAACAAAAAATAGAGGGACTAAAAGAAATTTATTCTGCATAGGTTTCAAATATGGTTGCTGCTAAAGTAAGGTATCTAATTGTAGATATCAACATAAGAAATCAACAAGTGTTGATAACACACGTTTAACGTAGCGTTTTTAAAAATGTTTTATAGAAAATTAAAGTAAAGGATTAAAGCTATCTCTGATTAGATTTGATCTTAATCGTTTTGGCTAGCCAATAAATATAGCACAGCCATCCTTACGGCAACTCCATTTTCAACTTGTTCTAGTATAATAGATTGCTTACTGTCAGCTACATCGCTTGTTATCTCTACACCACGATTAATTGGTCCAGGATGCATCACTACAATTTCTTTATCGAGACTGTCTAATATTTCTTTGTTCAAACCATACATCATGGCATACTCTCTTTGAGATGGGAAGTATTTAATCTCTTGCCTTTCTAATTGAATACGCAACATGTTCGCCACATCACACCAATTTAATGCTTTTCTTAAATTGTGTTCTACTTTTACACCAAGTGCTGCAATATGCTTTGGAATTAAAGTAGTAGGCCCGCAAACCATAACTTCTGCACCTAGCATTTGTAAGCAAAGAATATTTGAAATTGCTACTCTAGAGTGTAAAATGTCCCCAACTATTACTACTTTTTTCCCCCTAACATCACCAAGTTTTTGGCGAATAGAATAAGCATCTAATAATGCTTGCGTTGGGTGTTCATGTGCGCCGTCTCCAGCGTTAACAATTTGTGCTTTAATATGTTTGCTTAAAAAAACACCAGCACCTGCATAAGGATGTCGCATGACAACCATGTCAACCTTCATTGCGAGAATGTTGTTTACCGTATCAATTAGTGTTTCTCCTTTGCTAACCGAAGATGAAGATGCAGCAAAATTTACAATATCTGCCGATAAGCGTTTTTCCGCCAGTTCAAATGAAAGTTTAGTTCGTGTGGAATTTTCGAAAAATATATTGGCAATAGTGATATCTCTTAAAGAAGGGACCTTTTTTATTGGTCTATTAATGACGTCTTTAAAATTATCTGCAGTTTCAAATATCAATTCAATATCATTCAGATTAATATCCTTAATACCTAAAAGATGTCTGGTCGATAGTTTGTCTGCTGCCATTTCTTAATTATTGCTTTCTGATAATAAAACTACTTTGTCTTCTCCCTCTTGCTCTTTCCAGCTCACTTTCACTTTTTGAGAGTCAATGCAATCTACTTGCTGCCCAATATAATTAGGTTCAATTGGTAAATGTCTACTAAATCGGCGGTCAATTAATACCATTAACTCTACTTTTTCTGGGCGCCCGTAAGCTAATAATGCATCCATAGCAGAACGAATTGTTCTTCCAGTCCATAATACATCGTCAATTAAAATAACCTTTTTGCCTTCAATAATAAAATCTATGGTATTGCTGCTCGCTGTAACTAAGCCATCTTTTCTTCTAAAATCATCTCTAAAGAAGGTAATGTCTAAATTTCCTTTTTTAATAGATTCTGTTTTTAAAATCTCTGTAAGTTCGTGATGAATACGATCGGCAAAGTAAATTCCTCTGGGTTGAATACCAATTAATACAGTGTTAGAAAAATCATTATGATTTTCAATTAATTGATGACAAAGTCTCTTAATTGTGATTTGGAATTTCTGACCGTCTAGAAGAGTTTTCTTTTTCATTATAAATGATTATGCAAATATAAAGAAATGTTTGAAACCCCAAACCAAAGTTTGCTTTTTTAAATGGAGTTTAGTTTAAGAGGATGAAATAATAGGATTCAATTTATTTCTAGATAGGCTAAAAATTATTGTTGGGCAATTGTTTCGATTAATTTTTGATAGAGTAATTTAGTGACTTTTCCTGGTTTGCCATCTCCAATTTGTTTGCCGTCTATTGCTAATACAGGCATTATATTTTTTGTGGAACTGGTAATAAAAGCTTCAGTTGCCAATTCTAAATCAGTTAGCGTAATGTCGCTTTCCTTGATTAAATAGTTTTCGTTTTCAAATAAAAGTACTTTTCCACGCGTCACACCTTTAAGAATAGCTGTTTTTGGAGTAAGGATTTCGTTTTCTTTAACCATGAAAAAGTTTGCTCTCGGACATTCTCTTAAAAAACCATCGTGATGATATAAAACATCACCTGCGCCATTCTCTTTAATAAATGGCTGTAATCTTATTGCTTGTAAATAATCAATTGTTTTTACAGTTGCCAATTGTCTTTGGTGATTATAAGTAACTAGCTTAATACCTGTATTTATTGCCGTTTTTGAAACCTCAAATGGATTTTGGATCATAATCAAATTGGGTTTAGCAATTGCATATCCATCTTCAGAATATCCGCCAGTTAGAATAAATTTGATACCAGAGTTTGGTGTATTGTTTTTTGCCATCAGATCCGTTATTCCATTAAACAATACTTCTCTAGAAAAATCTATTGGAAGATTTAATTCCTTGGCAGAATTATAAAAACGGTTAAAATGATCTTCTGCAAATATAATCTTTCCTTTAACCGTCTTTAGAAAATCGAATATGCCATAACCTCTTTGTAAGGCTAAATCTGAAACTAGAATTTTTGCTTCATCTTCTTTAAATAGTTCGAAATTTATTGAAATATAAGTCATTATTATTATTTTATTCGATTGTATTTTTTTAAAATTGGTATTACTTTATCCAATGGTAATGCATTTACTTTATTCCCT
>JBBSRF010000126.1:0-7264 GCA_038243335.1 Sphingobacteriales bacterium | reverse complement strand
CTTGAAATGTGTCCTACAGCTCTGCTCATCTGGAAATTTTTCGCTAAACTCTAATAGTGTCATACATTAAATATAAGCATTTTTTATTACCTTAGGAAAGATTACGGACATTCAATTATTTTAATACCAATTCAAACAGTTTTCGAAATTTTATTACTTTTGCAGCTTGAATCATCATGGTTTTGCAATTATTAGATCCCGATTTAAACCTATTACAGTTCAACTTGCTCTAAATAATAAAACAACAACACAAATGAAATTATCAATTTTAGCTTACGGAGATCCGGTTTTAAAGAAGGTTTGTTCTAATATAGAAGAGACTTATTCTGATTTGCAGCAACTGATCAAAAACATGTTTGAAACAATGTATTTTGCTAGTGGAGTTGGTTTAGCTGCCCCACAAATTGGGCTACCTATTCGTTTATTTATTGTTGATACCAAAGGTGATGAAGAAGAAGCTGCTTATGTAAAGGTTTTTATCAACGCGGAAATATTAGAAGAAACTGGTGAGCCATGGGCATTTAATGAAGGTTGTTTAAGTATCCCAGAAGTACGAGAAGACGTAATGCGCAAACCAAACATTTTAATTAGATATTATGATGAAAATTGGCAATTACACGAAGAAAAAGTCACGGGTTTTCCAGCTCGCGTTATTCAACACGAATATGACCATATTGAAGGTAAATTATTTACCGACAGATTAAGTTTATTACGCAAGCAAATGATAAAAAGTAAACTTGATAATATCTCTAAAGGAAATATTCAAACAGATTATAAAATGAAGTTTCCAAAACAAAGTATAAGAAGATAAGCTTTATCTTCCGCTATTGTATTTAAAAGCTGGGTTCATCATTGGTCTTTCTAAGCTATTTGATACCTTCCACGATGTTCTGTACATCCAATCGGTTACCTTCTTTAGTTTTTTATAGTCAATATTTTTTGGCTCATCTCTAGGTGTGTGATAATCTGGATGTAAAAGCGTTGTGTAAAACACTGACGGTATTCCCATTCTTAAAAATGGAGCATGATCACTTCTGTATAAAAACCCTTCTTTATGCGTAGGACTATCCCAAACAGTATCTAATTTAAACTTCGGACCCTCTGAATTAGCTTCTAAAGACATTTTTGTTAAAAGTAAGGACGTATTGTTTGCACCTAATGTACCTAATATTGCAGCGCTATCTATCGCATTTCTACCAATTAAATCTGCGTTTAAAACAGCTACAATATCCTCTTTTTTTACTGTTGGATGAAGCGTATAATAACTTGAGCCGAAAAGATAAGGTTCTTCTGAACCGAAGGATATAAATAATTGTGACCTTTTAGCAGGCTTTTTAATATATGCTCTTCCTATTGCAAGCATCGCTACAACGGCACTACCATTATCGTCTGCACCATTATAAATTGAATCACCTTGTTGCGTTTCACGAACTCCCATATGGTCAATATGACTAGTAATTAAAACATTTTCATTTTTTAGCTTTGCATCAGTTCCTTCTATTTTTCCAATTACATTAAAAGAAGGGTGTAAAAATGTTTCGGTAAGAATATTGGCCGTTAAATGACCATTTGATTTTAGAATATCAATATCTTTTCCAAGCATCCAATAAGCTGGCATTGCAGCTTTACCTGGTGGAGTTAATTTTTCACCATTGTTTAATTGATACGTTCCTCGTTGCAAACGAACATGAACATGGTCTGTCCACCCAACTTTAGTAAAAGTATCATTTGCTAAAAATATAATACCTTTAACATTTCTATTCGCTAACAATTTGCTATATTTTGTTAATGCTAAACGTTGCATAAAACGTGCTTCAGGAAAGGCAACTTTTAAATCTACATCACTATATGTTGGAATAAGTGCAACTACTTTATTTTCAACATTTGCAGCAACTATCGCTTCGTTTGTACCCTCTCCAATATAAATAATATCAGCATCTATACTAGCCTGAGCAGTTTGAATAACCAATACATCTTGCCAAAGTTTAAGATTTTTTCCAGAAATATTAAATGTACTTAGTGGAGATACTCTATCACGTTTCACGTTAAAAAATTGAAAAAACGTACCGTCATCACCAGCTGGCTTAATTCCTATCGTACGCATTTTCTCAGCAAGCCAAACGCCTGCTTTTAACTCGTCTTCAGTACCAAATTCTCTACCTCTAAAGTGGTCTCCTGCAAACATATATAAGTCGCTTTTTAAATCTGCTTCTTTTATTGAAGCAATTCCTTCTGGAGGCGCTAGTTGTGCTTTTACATTCGTACTAAAAAGAATTGATAAAAGTAAAAGTTTTGCTAATAGCTTATATTGAGCATTCATATTAATTAGTTTAGATGTATAGGCTAAAATACAAATTAATTTAATAGAAATAACTTTGTTATAAAAAAAATCAAATTGTATCCATTGATAAAATGCACGAATATTAATAAATCAACTTATTTATCTTCGCTACGTATTTTATCTCCATTAAAGATTTGTTGCATTAATTTACCCCAAGCAAAAGGGTTTAATAAAGGATTAGTTTGGCGCATATTTACATTAGCCATCCTATCGAAATTATATCTGTAATTACTATTAGAAATTTCTTGACTGTTTCTTGGTAAATTAACGCCCATTGCCCTTATACTTTTAGAAGAAAGATTCTTCTTTGCAATAGCCATATCGTCGTCTGCAATTCTCATGGCTAAAAACTCTCTGTTAAACTCTTCAACTGTTGCCCATGGATAAATTGTTACCGCTTTTAAATAAACCACTTCTGATTTAATTTTAATCATTGCCGTATACTTATGCTCAGAGATTTCTAAAGGTAAAACGAATATTTTATTAGCAAACCCAACTGCAGATAATAAAATCGTGTCGCCCGGGTTTACGATAAAGGAAAAATACCCCTGGTAGTTAGCCGAGTATTTTTGTTCATTTTTACTTAAATTGGTTAAGGTTACATAAGGCACAACCGAATTGCTGTCAGTATCGGTAATAATTCCCGAAAACTGCACTAATTTATTGCTTCTTACGTCTTGCTGTGCAAAAACGGTAGCGACAAAAAATAGCAATATGATGGTTAAGCTATACTTCATTATACAAAAATACACGTAAATGCTTAATTGATTAGTTAATTTGTGTTAAATCTAGTCTTGTATGGCTAAATTTACAGCTACAACACTTGTTATTTCGGGTACTGCTTTCATAATCGCTTGTTCAATTCCTGCCTTCATAGTCATAAAGCTCATTTTGCAGCTTCCACAATTTCCTAATAATCTTAACTTAACAACATTGTCTGACGTTATCTCTTCAATTTCAACATTTCCACCATCGGCTATTAAATAAGGCCTGATTGTTTCCAATGCTTGGTCCACTTGCTCGATTAAATTCATTTTAAATTATTTAATTATAAAAATAGCAATTTTTTAACAATTAGCTACTTAACATTGTTGATAGAAATTTGTTGCGCTATTTTTCCTGCAATTTCTTTAAAGACTAATGCTAAAGGATTGCTTTTATCCATGGCAATTGGCTCACCATTATCTCCAGCAGTTGCTATAGTTTGGACCAATGGGATTTCACCTAAAAATGGAACGTCATATTTTGCTGCCAATTCTTTACCTCCATCTTTACCAAAGATATAATACTTGTTCTCTGGCAACTCCAATGGGGTAAAATAACTCATGTTTTCTATCACGCCCAAAACTGGAATAGTTACCCCTGGCATCCGGAACATCATTAAGCCTTTTTTAGTATCGGCTAATGCCACTTGTTGTGGAGTAGTTACAATTACTGCGCCTGCTATTGGAAAACTTTGACTAATTGTTATATGAATATCCCCAGTGCCTGGCGGAAGATCTACGATTAAATAATCTAACTCTCCCCAATCTGCATCGTTAAACAATTGCTTAATTGCATTTGAAGCCATTGGTCCTCTCCAGGGCACAGGTTGTTCTGGGTCTGCAAAAAAGCCTAAAGAAAGCAGCTTTATGCCATACTTCTCAATTGGTAATATTAAAGTTTTACCATCTTCAGTTTCTCTGGCGCTAGGTTTAGCACCAACTAAACCAAACATTATTGGTACTGATGGGCCGTAGATATCTGCATCAATTAATCCAACTTTTGCTCCATCTGCCGCTAAAGTTACCGCTAAATTACTAGCAACTGTAGATTTACCAACCCCTCCTTTACCAGAAGAAATTAACACAATATTTTTAATCGCATTTAACTGAGTTGTATCTAAAGGTTTAGTTACTCTAGAAGTAATATTAATTTTTACTTCAGCATCTGCTGCAACAAAATGTTTTACCGCATTAGTACATGCGTTTTTCAACATTTCTTTCATAGGGCATGCTGGAGTAGTTAACTCTAAAGTAAACGCAACCTGTCTGTCTTCAATTTTAACGTCTTTAATCATGTTCAAGGTCACCAAATCTTTTTTCAAATCTGGATCTTCTACATTGCGTAAAGCTGCTAAAACTTGTTCTTCGGTAATAATCATTGCCCAAATTTAACAAAACATAGGCATAAAAAATTTTCTATCACCGTTTTTGTTGTAATTTTACTACGATATGAGACCAAGCAGACATTTCCCTAACTTGGGTTATTTTTGTAGAATTCCTTGTGATAGATTAAAACAATAAATACCTTCACAAGAATTAAACGTTTGTCTGTTTGTTTTTGTTAATCAATAATCTCCAATTAGTTTATGCAGCTACCAAAAATTAATATTCCTAAAAAATACGTCAAGATTAGCGCTTGGGTTTTAGGTGTTTTTTTACTTCTTTTTCTTTCAGTTGGCGTATATGCTTACAGCAAAAGAGAGGCATTGCTACAAAAAATGATGGCAAAAGCTATTGCAAAGGCAGATAAAGACTATGGACTTAAAGTAAAAATTAGCAGTGCTGGTTTTACTGGTTTAAGTAGCGTAAACATGAAAGATATTTATATTGTTCCAAAAGATCGAGATACCTTATCAACCATTAAAGATATTACTATTGGCGTTAAATTGTTTCCATTAATATTTGGAAATATTAAATTATCCGAGATTAACCTTAATGATGGTGCTTTAAACGTTGTGATGAAAGATTCATTAACGAATTTAGATTTTATTCTGAAAAGAAAAAAAGACACCACTTCCACTACAAAAAGTAAAGTTGATTTAAGTGAGTTAGCAAATAATTTATTAAATGAAATTCTATATAAAATTCCTGATGATATGGAGATCAAGAATTTTGTGATGAAGTTAAACGATAATGATACCGCTTCTCTTAAATTCTCCACAACAACGGCAACCATAATCAATGGAAAATTAACCTCTACAATTATTGTTAATGACAATGTTGCGACTTGGCATATTAATGGAAAACTAAATCCTGGAAGTAAAAATTTAGAGGTAATGCTTTTTGCAGACAACAATAAAAAGGTTGAATTGTCCTATTTAGAAAGCAAATTACATACAAAAATTAGTTTTGACACCGTTAAAACCAAAATGGAAGATGCTGGCTATGACCGTGGTGATTTTAAAATCTCAGGTTCTTGGGCGATTAAAAATTTAGTGGTTAATCAACCTCGAATTTCTTCTGCTGATGTGATTGTTCCTGATGCAAAAGTAGATGCTGTAATGCTAATTGGAAAGAATTATATCAGTTTAGATAGTTCTTCAACCGTTTACATAAATAAAGCAAAATTACACCCTTATCTCAAATACACATTGTCTCCAAATAAGATCTACGAGATGAAAATTAATGCTGAAGAACAAGATGCACAAGCAATCTTCGATTCTTTTCCTTTAGGTTTATTTGAATCTTTAGAAGACATACAAGTTAAAGGAATGCTTAAATATAACCTTGATTTCTATTTAGATACCTCAATTCCAGATAGTGTAAAATTCGAATCAACACTAACGCCTAATGCTTTTAAAATTACAAAATGGGGTAAGACAGATTTGCAAAAGATAAATTCTGATTTTGTTTATACTCCATATGAATATGGAAAACCAATGCGTAACATTACTATTGGACCATCTAACCCCAACTTTACTAGATTAGATGATATTTCGCCGAACTTTAAAAATGCTCTTTTAACCTCTGAAGACCCATCTTTTTTTAGACATAAAGGATTTGTAGAAGAATCTATAAGAAAATCTATTGCAGTAAATTTTAAAGAAAAGCGTTTTAAGAGGGGTGGAAGTACAATTTCAATGCAATTGGTTAAAAATGTATATTTAAGTAGGCAAAAAACTTTAGCCCGTAAAGTCGAAGAAATTTTAATAGTTTGGTTAATAGAAAACAATAAATTGGTTAGCAAACAGCGAATGCTAGAAGTCTATTTCAATATTATTGAAATGGGACAAAACGTGTATGGGATTGGTGAAGCTTCTAGGCATTATTTCAGTAAAAATCCATCAGAACTAACCGTAGGTGAAGGTATTTTCTTAGCTAATATTGTTCCAAAGCCCAAAGCTGCATTGTATAAATTTATGAGTGATGGAAATTTGAAAGAATACCTATTTCCCTACTTCAATTTTATAGGCGGCACAATGGCAAAAAGAGGTTTAACACCTGTAGATTCTAATGGCTATGGGTTTTACAGTGTTCGTTTAAGAGAAGGGTTAAGACAATATTTGTTGCCAGATTCTGTCGTTATTGACACTAATAAATTAGACATTGATGATGAAGATTCCATGCCAATTATCTCCCAGGATAAACCTAACAGTTTGTTTAATAGAATAATTAACTCCATTAAAAGAGATACAACTGGAAAAACAGTCAAAAAAGTCGACACTGCAAAAACAGCCAGACAGATTCGTCAAGAAAAAAGAGAAATAAAAAGAAAAAAGAAAGAAGACGGGCAACTACAAATAGATGAATAATATTAAAATACATCATAAAGATTTTGAAATCTTACTAGAAAACGAGACCATTAGCAAACGCACTCGTTTAATGGGAATACAGCTTAACGTAGACTATGAAGGTAGATGCCCAATATTTATTGGTGTATTAAATGGTAGTTTTCTATTTATGGCAGATTTGTTAAAAGAAGTTGAATTAGATTGTGAAGTTGGCTTCATTCAAGTTAAATCTTATCATGGCACTGTTAGTAGTGGAGAAATTAAAGAGACTTTCGGTCTGCCAGAAGATTTAGCAGGTAAAGATGTAATTATTGTTGAAGATATTGTAGATACTGGCTTAACACTAAAATATATTTTAGAAAAAGTAAGTGCACAAAACCCAGCCTCAATAAATGTTTGCAGTTTATTATTTAAACCTGCTGCGTTAT
>JBBSRF010000125.1:0-7266 GCA_038243335.1 Sphingobacteriales bacterium | reverse complement strand
CTTTATCTTTAGTGATTGCAACTTCCCTTTGACAGTAAATTGGTAATTTTTTATTGTTTGTACATGAAACTATAACTAATGAAATTATCACGATTATAATTTGAGATTTTATCTTTTTCATAAATGATTTTGAAATACAAAGTTAAGTTAAAAACAAGTTTTAACTGTAAAATTAAAAGCATGCTTGCGTAAATAAATACTAGAAAGAATCCTTTTTCTTATTAAATTATTTTTTAATATATTTTTTTGGATTTGCTATAAATGATTTATAACAGCAAAAAATCAATAAATAATTAAGCTTGTTGTGGAGGGTGAAAAATGGATACAACACTACCGATAAGTTTTTGTTGTAAGTAAGGAGGTGTTGGTAATTTAAAAACAAGTTCGAAAACAGGAGCTAAGGTGTTTGTGTAAACTGGAGCTACTGTTTCTATTAACCTTTTTAAATTCTCTTGGGCTTGTTTATTTTTCTGTTCTAATTCTTTAAGTTTTATATCCAAAAAGCATTTTCCATCACAATGCATTTCTGGCTTTTCTAAATTTGTACAGAGCACTCTAGAAATATAAGACTTGTTTAAAGAATATGAAGAAAATAACAGCCACTGATTGAAACAATTGGTTGCAATACCAATTATTAAGAAAATTGCGATAGTTTTTCTAAGCGCTGTCATTACTGCAAAATTACTCAATGAAATTTAGTTTAATGCAAAAATTGTATATTAAATTTTTATTTTTCTATTAACTATGTTAAAGAACAAAACATTCTTCTATATATTCATTTTATTGTTGCTGAGGGTCTCATCGGCAAATGCTCAAATCGTTTCTCATCAATTAAATAATGGTTGGCAATTTCATCAACAAGGTAAAACAAAATCTTATGCAGCGAAAGTTCCAGGAGAGGTGCATGTAGATTTATTAAACAACAAACTTATTCCTGATCCTTTTTACGGGGATAATGAAAAGAAAGTACAATGGATTGAAAAGGAAAATTGGGAATATCAATTGGATTTTAAAGTTGCCTCTGTATTGTTAGATAAAAAAAACGTTGATTTGGTTTTTGATGGTTTAGATACTTACGCACATGTTTTTTTGAACGATAAATTGATATTAAGAGCTGATAACATGTTTCGCCAATGGAAAATAAACGTGAAGTATAAATTGAAAACTAAAGACAACATATTAAAAATCAGATTTTATTCGGCACAAAACAAAGTCGATTCTATGGCTAAAGCTGATTTTCCTTTTGTAATTCCGGATAATCCTAGAGCTTATGCACGTAAAGCACAGTTTCATTTTGGATGGGATTGGGGACCGAAACTAACCACTGCCGGAATTTGGAAAGAAGTTAGGTTAGAGGCTTACAATACTAAACCTGTAGAAAAAGAATTTATTCCGCCTGTAAATGCACAATTGATACAAGAAGCAGATGATAAAGGAAAATCATTTTATTTTAAAATAGATGGTAAGCCAGTTTATATGAAGGGGGCAAATTATATTCCAGCTGATGCTTTTGTAACTAGAACTACTAAATCAGATTATAGAAAGATTTTAACCATGGCAAAAGATGCGAACATGAATATGATACGTGTTTGGGGTGGCGGAATTTATGAAAATGATGAATTTTACGATTTATGTGATTCGCTAGGCTTGCATGTTTGGCAAGATTTTATGTTTGCAGGGGCAATGGTTCCAGGTGATAAGGATTTTTTCTATAACGTTAAAGAAGAAGTTAAATATCAGGTTAAGCGTTTGCGCGATCATAAAAGTATTGTACTGTGGTGTGGAAATAATGAGGTTGATGAGGCTTGGAGCCGCTGGGGATGGCAATCGCAGTTTAAAATTAATGCAAATGACTCTACAAAATTATGGAATGATTACAAGCGATTATTTCAAGACAGTATTCCAAAATGGTTAAACGAAGTTGATCCAAGTAGGCCATATATCAGTTCCTCGCCAAAATTAGGTTGGGGGGTAAAAGAAAGTATAACCGAAGGCGATAGTCATTATTGGGGTGTTTGGTGGGGCGGTGAAGATTTTGAAGTTTTCGAGAAAAAGACTAGTCGTTTTGTAAGTGAATACGGTATGCAGGCAATGCCGAATTACGAAAGTATATTAAAGTTTACTGCACCAGAAGATCGATTTCTTTTTTCTGATATTATAAAATCACATCAAAAAGCTGGTAATGGTTTTCAAAAAATAGATGGTTATTTAAAATCTTATATGATTGATTCGACTAGAATTAATAAACTTTCCGTAGAAGATTATACGTTTTTAACGCAATGTGTTCAATATTATGGCTTTAAGAATATGATTTTAATTCATCGCAGTAAACAACCTTATAATATGGGCACTTTGCTATGGCAGTTAAACGATTGTTGGCCAGTTGCAAGTTGGAGCATTACGGATTACTTTAATAGAACACCAAAAGCAGCTTGGTACGCCGTAAAGGAAGCTTATAGAGATAATGTATTACCCGAAAGAGATACGATTAAGCCAAAGGATTTAAAGCTAGCTAATCCTCAAATAACTTATCAAATTAAAGGCAATACGATTACTTTAAAATCATCGGCTTTTGCCAAATATGTATATGTTAACCTAAAAGGATATACAGGTAAGTTTAGCGACAATTATTTTGATTTAGAACCTGGAAAAGAAAAGGTAATCACTTTTGACAAGGGAATGACTAAGCCGATAGTTGTGGTAAAATCTCTGTGGGAAGTTGTGAAATAAGGGAGAATATTGGAATTTTTTTGTCATTCTGAGCAAAGTGAAGAATTTCAAATGTAAACTTGAAAAGAGATTCCTCGTTTCTCTCGGAATGACAAAGTTGATTTATCCCTGCAAATCTTCCATTATGCTTTTAATTTTCTTCGTTAATTTCTCTTCAGTAGTTTTAAAATCTTCAGCTGCTGCCAAAGGTGTATTTACACTGCAATAGAATTTAATTTTTGGCTCTGTACCACTTGGTCTTGCAGAAATAATGCTTCCATCTTCAGTAATAAACTGCAAAACATCAGATTTTGGGAAACCTAAGTCTTTACTTGTTCCAGCTTTAATATCAGTTTCTTTATTTAATTCATAATCTTTTAAAGTAACAACATCAGAGCCGCCTAGTTTAACAGGTGTATTATTTCTGAATTTCTCCATCATGGCAACAATTTCTTCGGCTCCAGTTTTACCTTTTTTGGTAATTGCTACTAAATCTTCTTTATATAAACCATAAGTTACATACATTTCTACCATAGCTTGGTATAAGCTGCTTCCTTTATCTTTATAATAAGCAGTCATTTCTGCAATAAATGCACAAGAAATCACAGCATCTTTATCACGAACTAAATCACCTACTAAATAACCATAACTTTCTTCTCCACCAGCAATAAATGTTTTTTTGGCTTGTAATTTTGTTATCACTTGCCCTATCCATTTAAAGCCAGTTAACGTGTTAAAATATTCCACACCTTTAGAATCGCAAATTGCTTTAATTAAGCTGGTAGTAACAATGGTAGAAATCACATATTCATTTCCTGTCAATTTCCCTCTTTCTTCCCAAGCAGTTAAGATGTAGTTAATCAATAAACTTCCAGTTTGGTTGCCATTTAAAAGTATAAACTCACCATCATTATTTTTAACTGCAATACCAACACGATCAGCATCAGGGTCAGTTGCTAAAACTAAATCGGCATCTATTTCTTTTGCCTTTTTCAAAGCCAGTGTTAAGGCTTCCTTTTCTTCAGGGTTTGGATAAATAACCGTAGGGAAATTACCATCTGGCTTGCTTTGTTCTTCAACAATGTTCACATTGGTAAAACCAAACTGTGCTAAAGCTTTTGGAACCAAAGTAATTCCAGTTCCATGAATAGGAGAGTAAACAATTTTTAAATCATGCTCACGTTTAATGGCTTCTGGAGAAACAGAAAGTGCAGTGATTTGATCTAAATATAATTTGTCAATTTCTTCTCCAATAGGTTCTATGTTGTTATCAATTCTATTGAATTTTACTTCGTCTATATTTTTAATTGCTGCAACTTCATCCATTACCATTTTATCATCTGGAGAAGTAAATTGCCCACCATCATCTCCGTAAGCTTTATAACCATTATATTCCTTAGGATTGTGGGATGCAGTTAGCATCACTCCACTTTTACAGCCTAAATGTCTAATCGCAAAAGAAAGTTCTGGCGTTGGTCTAAGTTCATTGAAAAAGTAAACATGAATACCATTTGCAGAGAAAACGTCAGCAGTAATGTTTGCAAAAACAGCTGAATTATTTCTGCTATCGTGTGCAATAGCTACACTTATTTTTTCGCCTTTATATTTCTTATTCAAATAATTTGCTAAGCCCTGTGTTGCAGTACCAATTGTGTATTTATTGATGCGATTAGAACCTGCACCCATAATGCCACGTAAACCACCTGTGCCAAACGCTAAACTTTTATAAAAGGCATCAGTTAATTCAATTGTTGCATCTTTAGCTAATAATGACTGAATTTCTTCTTTAGTATTTTGGTCATAATTGCCATTTAACCAAGTGTTTATTGTATTTAACGTTGATTGTTCTAGTTGCATATTTAATTAGGTTAGATAAATGTATTTTAGCACAAAACAGAATTAAAATTGTTCTTTGCTTTTAATTATTATGTTATCAGAATTTTATTTTGTGCATTTGTCGGAACTTAGCGGTCTTTTCGCTAATTTCACGCCCCAGTACAATAATAAGAAAAATACGCATTTTAAAACTAAAAATGAAGATATTAAAATTTGGTGGCACATCTGTAGGTAGCCCAGAGCGCATGAAAAAATTGTTGGATATTATTAATCCAACTGAAGAGCAAATTGTAGTATTATCAGCAGTGTCTGGTACTACAAATAGCTTAGTAGAAATTTCTGCTCAATTATTAAAAGAAGATAAACAGGAGGCTACAATTTTAATAAAGGCGTTACACCAAAAATACAATGAATTTATAAATGAATTATTACCAGATGGTGAATATAGAACTCAAGGAGAAGAAATTGTAGCTTATCATTTTAATTTTTTAGCTATTTTAACAAATGATTTATTTACAAATATTGAAGAAAAGGTTGTTTTAGCACAAGGTGAATTATTATCAACTACCTTATATCATATTTATTTAAAATCTATTGGAGTGCCCTCAGTTCTATTACCAGCTTTAGATTTTATGAAAGTTGATGAAGATCATGAGCCAATTATTTCTTTTACAACTAAAAATTTAACACCATTAATACAAGAAAACAAAGGTGTTAAAATATTTATTACTCAAGGCTTTATCTGTAGAAATAGCTTTGGTGAAGTGGATAACTTGCGTAGGGGTGGAAGTGATTATACAGCGTCCCTTATTGGAGCCGCGATTTTAGCAGAAGAGGTTCAAATTTGGACTGATATTGATGGTATGCATAATAATGATCCGAGAATTGTAAAAGGAACAAAGCCAATTTCTCATTTATCTTTTGATGAAGCTGCAGAGTTAGCTTATTTTGGTGCAAAAATTTTGCATCCTCAATCTGTTTTTCCAGCTCAGAAATACAAAATTCCAGTTCGATTACTAAATACAATGGAACCTGAAGCTTTTGGAACTTTAATCAGTACAGAAAGCGAAAAAGGTAAGATTAAATCTATTGCTGCTAAAGATGGGATTACGGCAATTAAAATTCAATCGAGTAGAATGTTACTGGCTTATGGTTTCTTAAGGAAGATTTTCGAAATTTTTGAGCGCTATAAAACACCAATCGATATGATTACAACTTCTGAGGTAGCTGTTTCATTAACAATAGATTATACGGCTAATTTGAAAGAAATCTTAGAAGAATTAAACTCATTTGGAACAGTTGAATTAGATGAAAATCAATCTATTGTGTGTGTAGTTGGCGATTTCGGAGCTGAAAAGCATGGATATGCAGCGAAAGTTTTAGATTCGATTAAACATATTCCAGTAAGAATGATTTCTTATGGAGGGAGTGCTTATAACATTTCACTTTTAGTGGCTACAGAAAATAAAGTTGAAACTTTAAGAAGCTTACATGATCGAATATTCGAATAACTACCTTAAATAGAAGTATATAAGAAGAATAATTAAAAAGAGAACAATTGTAAAACGAATTCTTCTTTCAAATTCAATTCGACTTATATTTTGTTTCAAATAATCTATATAGTTTAGGACATAGATTATTATTATAAAGACCAAAAAAATTATAAATAGATATTTCAAAGATTATGTTTTCCGATAAAGATATAGTACATTTTTCAAAATTAGAAACTCCGTTTTATTATTATAATTTAAAATTGCTTCAAAGCACATTAGATGCATGTAAAAAAGCTGCTGACGAATATGATTTCCACGTTCATTATGCAATGAAAGCAAATTTTAATCCAATTGTTTTAAAAAGAGTTGAAACTATAGGTTTTGGTGCCGATTGTGTAAGTGGTGGTGAAATTAATAAAGCGATTGAACTTGGTTTTAAAAAAGAAAAAATTGTTTTTGCGGGAGTGGGTAAATCTGATAAAGAAATAAATGGGGCTTTAGCGAATGATATTTTCTGTTTCAATGTAGAGTCGGTTCAAGAACTCTCAGTTATCAACCAGTTAGCAGAGCAACAACAAAAAGTTGCGAAAGTTGCCATTAGAATAAATCCGAATGTTGATGCACATACGCATGCGAATATTACTACTGGTTTAGATGAAAATAAATTTGGTATCAACTCTTGGGATATGCCAGCTTGTATTGATGTCTTAAATATATCTCCAAATTTAGAATTTATAGGTATTCACTTTCATATCGGTTCTCAAATTATGAATATGGATGTATATAAAAACTTATGCATTCGTGTAAATGAATTTGCTGCTTGGTTTGAAGATCATGGTTTTAAAGTTAAAGTATTAAATGTTGGTGGTGGTTTAGGTATCGATTACCATAATCCAAACAATCAAATTCCAAATTTTGAAGTTTATTTTAAAATTTTCTCTGATTTTTTAAATATTAAACCTTATCAAGAAGTTCATTTTGAATTGGGTAGAGCAATGGTTGGACAATGTGCTTCTTTAATTAGTAGAGTGCTTTATGTTAAAAATGGAAAGAAGAAGAATTTTATCATTTTAGATGCAGGGATGACAGAGTTAATGCGACCAGCATTGTATCAAGCTTATCATCAAATAGAAAATATTAGTAAAAAAGCACAAGAAAGAAATGTAAAATATGATGTTGTAGGACCAATTTGTGAAAGTACAGATTGCTTTGGTAAAGAAGTAGAATT
>JBBSRF010000124.1:0-7267 GCA_038243335.1 Sphingobacteriales bacterium | reverse complement strand
TAAAATCCAATTTAGTGCAAGATGTTGCTGTGAGCATCAATAAAGAAAATATAAGTATATATTTTTTATATATTTTATTAATCATTGTTTTAATTATTAAAAGTTAACATTAAGACCTGCAGTATAAGTTCTTGTGTTTGGATATTGGAAAAGACCACCTTCATTATTATTTTCTGGATCTAAACCTCTCCATTTAGTCCAAGTATACAAATTCTGTCCTTGCACAAATAACCTAACGCCTTTTACAAATTTTGTTTTTTCTAAAATACTTTTTGGTAAATTATAACCTAAGGTTACATTTCTCAATCTTAAATAAGAAGCTTCTTGAATATCTTTTGAAGTAAAGTTTCTAGGGTCATTAAATCTCTGTAAGATCGTTTCATCGCCAGGTTTTTTCCATCTGTTGTCTAACATTCTAACTGTCTGGTTACTTGTTGCATAACGTTGATTTTCATTGTAAAAATCTTCATTGTTCCAACGCATTACGTCAGATACAAAAGACATTAATGCTGACGCAGTAAATCCTTTGTAAGAAATTGAAGTGTTAAAACCGCCAGTAAACTTTGGATAAAAACTGCCAGATTCAGTTACCGCTAAACTATTAAAATCGTAATTTGTGGTAATACTACCATCTCGCATAAAATATTGAGCATTACCAGTTAATGGATCTACACCTGCCCATTTTGGCGCATAGTAAGTTCCGTATGGTAAACCAACCTTAACAATATTTGCACTTCCATTTTCATAAGAATCTGTTAGTTCTGTCACAAATAGAATTTTATTTTTGTTGTAACCAGCATTAACACCTAAAGACCAAGTAAAGTCATCAGTTTTTAACACATCTCCACTTAATTCAAACTCTACACCCCTATTTCTCATTTTACCTGAACTTAAGCTTAAAGTACCAAAACCAGATGTTGCAGAAAGTGGTTGATCGATAAACATGTTACTGGTAATTTTATTATAATAATCTACCGTTGCACGTACTCTTCTTCCTTTAAATAAACTAATATCAAAACCAGTGTTAAATTCATTAACATATTCCCAATCAAAGTTAGCATTACCAGGTGCAGATGGTCTGATACCTGCAACACCACCATAACTTGTACTTACAGAATATGTTGGCAAGTATAAGAAGTCACTACCAAATGGACTAGCTGTTGTACCATAACTAGCTCTAATTCTTAAATCAGAAATAAAGTTAGATGATTTTAAGAAATCCTCTGCTTTTACATTCCAATTTGCACCTACAGAGTAGAAACCATGCCATTTATTTACTGGAGCAACTTTTGTTGAACCATCATAACGGTAACTACCAGTAATAGAGTATTTATTGTCAAAAGTATATCTAGCTATACCCATAAATGATGCCAATGCACTTTTTGTTTTACCGCCATTGGTTGATGCCAAAAAAGTAGAACTGCCATTGGTAGCACCAGCAGGCGTTTCTGGCAAACGACCATCTATCCCGTATGAACTAAAACCAAATGAATTATAATTGTTATAAACATATTCATAAAATGCAGATACCTCAACGTCATGCTTACTTGCAAATGTTTTAGCGAAGGTTAAACCAGTTGTAGAGATTGCATTGAAATTTCTTCTACCACCATCTGACAAACGGCCTTTTCCGCCTAAAGTATTCGAATTTTTTCTAGATCCATAATATGAATCTGGATTAATAAATACTTGATCTGTAGAGTTACGGTAATCTATTCCAGCTCTGGTTGATATTTTCAATTCAGGTAAAATTTGATAAGCGAAAGTTGTCCCTATAATTGATTTGAATTGGTCAGTTTTATCAGATGAGTTTTGTAAGCGTTCTAATGCTGCTGAACCTTCTCTTTGGTCTAAAACAAAATAATCATCTTCATTACCATAATGAATTAAAGTTCCGTCTGGTGCATATGGTTTTTCATAAGGCAATGCATAATAAACGGCAGACATAGAAGTACCAGCTCGAGAAGAGCCCTCGCCTTCGGTAAAGCTAGAACTAGAAAAACCTAAGGAAACATTCACGCTACCACTAAATTTATCATCATTAAAATCAATATTACTTCTCAAAGCATAACGATCTAAACCTGTACGTTTAGCAACCCCTTCTTGTTTATAATAATTTAATGAATTATAGAAACGTAATTTTTCAGAACCTCCGCTAACGCTAACTTGTTGCTCTTGAAATTTACCTTTTTGAAAAAACTCATCTCTCCAATCTGTATTGATACTTCTTAAACTATCTATAATGAAATCTGCACGTTGTCTAGTTGCTGCAGTACCTGCTGCATAGGTTGGATTTTTAGAAGAATACGTCCAACCGGGCCCTAGATTTTTACCAATTTCTAATCCAATTTCCTCCTCAAAGCGCAAACGCTGCTCGGCATTCATCATCTCAAAATTAGGTCTACTTAAATTAGAAAAACCATATTGAGAATTGTAATTGATCGCTACCTTACCTGCTTTACCCTTTTTTGTAGTGAATACAATTACACCATTTGATCCTCTAGAGCCATACAATGCTTTAGCAGATGCATCCTTTAAAACCGTTGCGCTTTCAATATCTTCTGGATTAATCGTTTGAAAATAGCCTGCTTCAATTGGAATACCATCCATAATGTATAATGGTGTAGAAGAACCATTTACACTACCAATACCTCTAATAACAACAGAGGCACTATTTCCTGGTTGACCAGAACTAGATGTAACACTCATACCAGCCACACGACCTTGTAAAATTTGATCTAAAGTTAAACCAGGAACTTGATTAATTTTTTCTGAAGCTACTGTAGAAATTGAGTTTGCAGATTGGTTTCTAGTGTAACTGGTATAACCAGTAATTACAACGTCATTTAAAGTATTTGCAATTTGAGTTAAAGTAATTACACCTAATTGTAATTTTGCTTTCACTTCTTTCTCAGCATAGCCCAAATATGAAATCACCAATATTGCATTCTCTTCTATATTTTTTAAAGAAAATGACCCATCACTATCTGAAATAACTGCAATACTAGTTCCTTTTACTTTAATAGATGCACCTGGCATTGCAGCTCCACTCTCATCTACAATTTTTCCACTTACATCAATTGCTTTTAAAACTGCGATTATGTTAGTTTTAGGCATAATTAAAATGGTGTTTTCTTTTATCTCATAATTAAAAGGTTGCGCTTTTAAAGCTATAGTTAAAACATCCTTTAGATCAGCGTTTTTAACATTGATATTTACAGGTTTAGATTTCTGTTGGATTAAATCTAAATCATACAAGAAATTATAGCCAGTTTGACTTTTAATTTCTCTCAAAACTTGCGCTAGTGGCATGTTTTTTTGATTGATACTGATACGCTGAGAAAATGCTGATGCACTGACTTGTAGGCATAGTACAGTTAAAAAAATAAAAGTAATTTTCATAGCTTTATTTATTTTTTTGTTAAATTCATTTGCAATATTTCCATGCAGCTTTTCGCTACTTGTTATACCACTCTTAATGTAAAATTTCATACATTTTTATTTGTTTAGGTTAGTTGATAAATTTATTTGTTAGTTGATTTTTGCGAAAGGTTAATTTAACCTTATAGTCTTTGTTTTATATCATAGGTCATTATTTTGAGATTACTTTTAACCTTCTTCCTTCTTCTATTTTAAAAGAAATATTTCCTGTTAATTCTAACATGTTTAATACTTCAGAAAGGTTTGATTTTCTTGGAACCATTCCATTATATCTTTTATTGGGTACGGATTGATAGTCAATTTTGATATCATACCATCTTTCTAATTGATTAAGGATGCTCTTTAACTCTGCATTATTGAAATTGAATAATCCATTTTTCCATGCAATTTCGCCATCTAAATCAACATTTTTAATCAGATTGATATTCCCAGAGCCATCATTATCGACCAAAGTTTGTTCTCCAGGTTTTAAAATTTTAGAGGAACTTGAATTGCTCACTTTAACACTACCTTCTAACAAAGTAGTTTTAATAGACTGCTTATCCATATAACCATTAATGTTAAAATGGGTTCCTAAAACTTGGACTTCCTGATTCATACTCTGCACTATAAACGGCATGTCCTTATTTTTAGCAACTTCAAAATAAGCTTCCCCAGTTAAAATTACTTTACGCTCATTCCCACTAAAAATCTCAGGGTACTTTAAAGAAGAAGCTGCATTTAACCATACATTTGTTCCATCGGGTAATAAAACTTGATACTGGTTACCTTTTGAGGTGGCTATGGTGTTGTAAGCAATAGTTGTTGCTTTTGGCACAGCACTATTTACTTTATAAAGCAATTGACCATTTGTTGTTTTGGAAATTGTAAGTCCTGCTTTCTCTACAAGTTTTTCATTGTTATAGTCATCTAACAAAATCTTTGACCCATCTGATAGTGTTAGAACTGCTCTATCAACACCTGGCAAAATATCTATTTTTTCATTTTCAACTAATAGTTTATTCTGTTTAACTAAAGTATCATTAGACAAATAAATAAAGCCTGAAATAAAAGCAATAATGACTACAGCAGCGGCTACATATTTGTATAAAGGAATTGATTTTCTATGTACTTTAGGTTGATTAATATTTGCTATTATTGATTCAAAACTTGCTTTACCTAATACTTGTAACTCCTCTTCGTTAAATTCATCAAGTATATTATCTTCTTTATTTAGATATTTATAATAAGATTCAATAAAAATAATCTCTTCAGCACTTGCTTTTCCAGCAACGTACCGTTTAATCATTTTATTTATATCGTTTTGATTACTATTCGGATTCATCAATTCTTCTGTTTATATAGATGTACCAGAAAGAAGAAAAACTCCCAAAAAGATTTTAAATATTTTTTATTATAGAAATTTAGTTGCTTTTACTACTTAGCGATTAGCATCAAAAAAACAATAGCAAAGAGAAACAAGTGCGTTAATTTTAACCTCAAGAAGTGGGTTGCAGTTGTTATTTGGTTTTGTACAGTCTTTTGAGAGACTTTTAATTGTGTTGCAATTTTATTGGTACTCAATCCTTCGAAATAATGTAATAGAAAAATATTTTTTCGCTTATTTGGTAATGCATTTATAAAATATTCGATTAAGAGTCGGAGTTCTTTCTCCAAAACCTCACTATCTGTTGATAAAGGAGAAATTAGTTCTTTTTCAAACTTATCTGTAAAAGAGGTGTTTTTTGCACCTCTGGTTAATTGCTTTAACACCTGAAATCTGACTGCAGTATGTAAATAGGCGGAAGGATTGAGGAGATTTAATTCTGATTTCCTATTCCACAAATCAGTAAACACATTTTGAATTATATCTTGGCATTTTTCTTTTTCAGGCAACCTTTTGTAGGCTGCATTATAAAGTTCTTGCCAATAACGATTATAAATTTTTGCAAATGCAGATTCATCTCCTTGACTTAATAAGTCAAAAAGCAATTGCTCATTTTCAATATCAACGTGAATTTTCAAGAATTAGGTTAGTTGGATAACCAAACATAATCATTATTATACGTTTTTAGCTATACCTACAGACGAAAACTGTAAATCGTACAATTTTTTGTAATAACCATCAATTTTCAATAATTGCTGATGTGTGCCTTTCTCTTTAATTTCTCCTTTGTCTAAAACAACAATCAAATCTGCTTTTTGAATAGTAGATAAACGATGGGCAATGACGATAGAGGTTCTGCCGTACATTAATTTTTCAATGGCAGTTTGTATCAACATCTCAGTTTCCGTATCAACTGATGATGTTGCTTCATCTAATACTAAAATTGAAGGTTGATAAACTAAAGCCCTTATAAATGAAATCAATTGTGCTTGTCCGGCTGAAAGCGTTGCGCCGCGTTCCATTACGTTGTAATTGTAAGCACCTGGTAAACGTTCTATAAATTCATGTGCACCAACTTTTTTAGCTGCATCAACTACTTCATCGAAGGTAATATTTGGATTATTAAGTGTAATGTTATTTAAAATGGTATCCGAAAAAAGAAAAACATCCTGCAAAACAGTTGCGATATTACTTCTTAAAAAACTTAACTCATATTGATTAATTTCGATACCATCAACTTTAATAATTCCTTTTTGTATTTCGTAAAAACGATTTAAAATGTTAATCGTAGAAGATTTTCCTGCTCCAGTTGCACCAACAAGTGCTACAGTCTGTCCTTCTTTAACTTCAAAAGAGATGTCTTTTAAAACATAGTTTTCTTCAGCTACAACTCCATCTTGGTTGTAACTGAACCAAACTTGATCAAAACTGATATTTCCTTTAATTTTATCAGTTACATAAGTTCCATTATTTTTAGTAATGTCTCTAGTATCCAAAACTTTAAAAACCCGTTCTGCTCCCACCATTCCCATTTGCAAGGTGTTAAATTTATCTGCCAACTCTCTTATAGGCCTAAATAGCATGTTAATAAACATAATGAACATGGTGATGGTTCCTGGCTGTACATCTAAAGGTTTCTCTAAAACATTTTTTGAGCCATACCAAATTAATAAACCTAAAGACAAGGCAGAAATTAATTCGACTACTGGGAAAAAGATAGAATAATACCAATTTGATCTAATATTAGCATCTCTATATCTTGAATTTATTTTCTTGAATTTCTGATATTCTTGTTCTTCTCTTGCGAAGTATTGTATAATCGCTATTCCACTAATGTGTTCTTGTAAATAAGTATTTAAGTTAGAGACTTCTGTTCTAATTTGTTGGAAGGCAACTTTTATCGCTTTTTGAAAAATACGTGTTGCGATAATTAAAAAAGGAATTGGCAGTAAAACAACGATCGTTAATTCCAAATCTATCCATACCATAACTGTAATTATTACAATCACTTGCAGTAAATCGCCAATCATGGCAATTAATCCTTCAGAAAAAATATCTGCTATGGTTTCTAAATCAGAAACTGTTCTAGTAATTAATTGTCCAATCGGTGTTTGATCAAAATACTTCAACCGTAATCGACTAATGTGATTAAAGACATTAATTCGTAAATCTTTAATAGCAGATTGGCCTAGAGTATTGGTTAACAACGTTTGACTATACTGAATAATAGATTGTAAAATCAGCAGAAAAATCATTAGGAAAGTCATTTCTACCAGACCTCCATAATTACCAGTTAGAATATAATTATCTAATGTATAACCAACTAAAAATGGTCTTACAGGAGTAATTACTGCCAAAGCTAAAGTAAGTACAACAGACCATCTAAAAACACCACGATATGGTTTTACATATTCAAAAACTCTCTTGAATAGGCTAACATTAAATGCATCTCCAGTTATC
>JBBSRF010000123.1:0-7332 GCA_038243335.1 Sphingobacteriales bacterium | reverse complement strand
ATTCCAGTAGTAGCCGTATCAATAGCTTCTGAAATTTCAGTGTGATTAAAGTCGGGCTGAGTCTGTTTAATATCTTTATCGATGCCATCACCTAAAGCAATCCAAACCTGCTGAAAATAATCTCGCCAAGCCAATTCCTTTAAAAAACTTTCAATTTCTTTAGGTTGATAGCCTTTTGACAATACAATTTGTGCCACCTGTTTGGTGTTAATTATACCTCTAGAAATATATGGAGAGAGTTTTGTTACTGCACCATTGGTGTAATTTCTACTACTACCATATTTTATTGGATCAATATTATGTATTTGCTGAATGATTTCTTTGTAATTTGTAGTGAATTGCATTTATCTTTTGGATATTTTGTTGAGCGTTATTTGCCTTTGGTGTGGGCTTTTGAATTTAGAAATATGCTCACTTCTTTTAAAAAGATGTTTTTTACTTACACCTTCACTTACTCTTTTGCGCCAAAGATTAAAACTACTTCTTTTGAGTTCTTTACGCATTAAAACAATCACATTCTTTTCTGCTATACCGAATTGAAATGCTATGGCTTCAAAGGGCGTTTTATCTTCCCATGCCATTTCAATAATTCTATCTATTTCTATGTCTGTAAATATCGGCAGATTTTCCATTTAGTTACACTTATGTAATGTGAGGCTAATTAATTAACACTATTTACGAAATATTAAAGCTTCAAGTTTTATTTAATTTTTAAATTTTAGCATCATCTATAAAAAAGAAAACCCAAAATATAGCGATGCTGTATTTTGGGTTTATGTTAAACTTTATGGAAGTATTTTTTTTAATTACTTAGATTTTAGTGGTGGTAATTTAAAAGCATCTAACATACTTTTTGTTGCCATTTTCTTTTCAATTTCTGCAATACTTCTTGGTGCAAAAATAGATAGATTTTCATATCCATCTTTTGTTATTAAAACATCATCTTCGATACGAACACCAATATCCCACCATTTTTTATCACAATCGCTGTTAGCAGGAATATAAATTCCAGGCTCTATCGTAATTACCATGTCTTTAAGCAAAGTCCTAGAACTGCTTCTGTCATGTACATCTAAACCAATATGGTGACTAAGGCCGTGTGTATAATATTTTCTATAATCCTTTTTGTCTTTAATAATGCCTAATTTAAATAAACCTTCAGCAATCACTTCGTTAGCAGCGTTGCTAGCAAGAGCTGTGCTAGAACCATCTTTCAAAGTCTTAAATGCTGCTTCTTGCGCATCGTATACAATTTGATAAATCAATTTTTGATTTTCAGTAAACTTTCCGTTTGCAGGTATTGTACGTGTAACATCAGCCGTATAGCCATGATATTCTGCACCGACATCCATTAAAATAAGCGAATTCCCAACCTTTGTTTTAGTATTGGTTTCATAATGTAGAATACATCCATTATCTCCGGCACCAATAATAGAACCATATCCAATTTCTTCTGCACCGTATTTTTTATGTACAAACTCATGTAGGCCTTGTATCTCCAATTCGCTCATATCAGCATGAGTAGCTTTCATTACTTCATTTTGCCCTTGACAAGAAATTTCTACAGCTTTACGCAACATTACAATTTCTTCTGGCGTCTTAATTTCTCTGAGTTGACCGGTAAGTTTATTATAGTTCCTTCTAGCAGTACCTATATTAGTAGTATTATCTAATGAAATATTGGCCTTTTTTAAGAAAGAATTAACCAAGCCAGATAAATCACCTCCTTCAGTTTTAGACATTACCAGGTCTGGTGGTAAACTGAAGAATACATTTTTAAACTTTGCTAAATCTATAGGGAAAGCTGCAAAATCATTTCCATTAAATGTCATGGAAATACCTAATTTCTCTTTAACACCTTCTGTTCCTAAACGCTTGCCTGTCCAGCTTTCTTGCTGTGCATTTCTTTTTTGAACAAAAAATAATTCTTTAAAAGATTTGCCATCAGCATCTTTTTGCTTGTCTTTAAAAATTAATAAAATACCATCGGGTTCTTTGTATCCAGAAAAATAATATAAATCTGGATTTTGATGGTAGAGGTAATCTACATCATTAGAGAAATTACGCGTTGGATAGGAAAATACTGCCATTACTCCATTATCAGGCATAATAGCACGTAAAGCATCTCTTCGCCCTGCATGAAAATCTTTTGAAAGATAATCTTTAGGCTCAAATTCCTGCGCAAACCCAATTTGCACAGTTAGAAACATTACCAAAATGGTAAATAGTTTTTTCATATGAATAAAAAATTGTTGTTTAAAGGTAGCTAAAAATAGATGGGGTAATTGCTTAGTATGAAATATTTTACAAAGCAATTCGCTTGGATTACCTCAATTTTATTAAGTTTTTAAAATTACCTCAATTTTTGAATTTATGATTTTTAAGTCTTCGATAAATATTGTTTTATCCTTTGGAGAGATGATAATGCTGTCAAATTTATCAAAAAATATTTCTATACGATCAAAAGATAATGCCGGCGAACTCATCGGATTAGCAGTTTCAACAATTTTTCGAATACTGCTAATTTCAATTTTTTTATTAACTATAAATCCGCTTTTTATGATTAAAATGGTATTTTTTATTTGATAACGTGTAGTTAAAAACAGATGAGTTATAAAAGCAATTACCGGTATAATTATAGGTAGCAATACCCATTGTTTGGCTAAGATTATTGATGTAGTTGAACTTAAAAGTACAATGCTTAATATGATTACTAAACCCCAACTTACTTTAGACGGATAAGTTTTATTCATTTTTATCGTGCAGCTTGAATAATAAATTAATTCCCATTAAATATTTGTGAAGAGAACGAAATAGCTTCATTCCATTTCCCTTTATTCAATCCTAAATCTTCATCTTTACTTTCCAAAAATTCAATTAAATTTTCTGTAGCTATATTTCCTGTTAATTCATCAGTAGCCATTGGGCAACCGCCATAGCCTTTCAAAGCACTGTCAAACCTTATACATCCAGCATTATAAGCGGCTTCAATTTTTTCTAATCTAGTAAATGGTGTGCTGTGTAAATGTATACCTATTTCAGTTTTATTGTATCTTTTGGTTAAAGGAGATAAAATATTTTGGATTTTTTCTGGTGTAGCAACTCCATTAGTATCTGCTAAAGATAGTATTTGCACACCTCTTTTTACCAATTCATCAGCCCATTGCTCCACAATTTCTATATTCCATTCATCACCATAAGGGTTACCAAAACCCATGGATAAATAAACAACAGCTGTTTTATTAGTTTGATCACATAGATTTAACATTTCTTCAACTGTGTTTAAAGATTTTGCAATGCTAGAGTTCGTGTTTCTTTGTTGAAATGTTTCTGAGATTGAAAATGGAAATCCTAGGTAGTTTATCGATTGATGTTTAATTGCTTCTTCTGCGCCTCTCAAATTGGCTACAATTGCTAATAATTTAGTTTGTGTATTACTTAAATCTAATTTTGCTAAAACTTCAGCAGTATCTCGCAATTGAGGAATAGCTTTTGGAGAAACAAAACTACCGAAATCTATGGTGTCAAAACCAACTTGTAAGAGCAGGTTAATGTAGGTTGCTTTTAAATCAGTTGGAATAAAATCATGCAAACCTTGCATGGCATCTCTAGGGCACTCAATTAGTTTCATATTTAGGATTTAGTATATATTAGTTAATCTATATAGATTTGATAAAAATTATCAGATAAACTATTTAACTTCTGGACTTGCCATCTTAGCGACTTGCGGACTATTTATTGTCTTTAAATTACTAGCTCTAATAAAAGGTCTAATAATTAATCTTGTACCTCTATCATAACTCAAATAACTCCAAACCCAATTTACAAATACAATGAGTTTATTTCTAAAGCCTACCAAGGTCATTAAATGAACAAACATCCAAGTAAACCAAGCAAAAACACCCTGAAAACGAATCTTACCAACATCTACAACTGCTTTGTTTCTACCAACTGTTGCCATAGAGCCTTTGTCAAAATATTCAAAATTTGTTGTTGGTTTCCCTTCAATAATTTTAATCAAGTTGTCAGCTAGCAATTTTCCTTGCTGTATGGCAGCTGGAGCAACTCCCGGGTGTCCATTTGGTGTTTCTTCAGTAATCATAGCTGCAACATCGCCAATGGCATAAATATTTTGATAGCCATCCACTCTGTTAACTTGGTCCACTTTTAATCGATTTCCTCTAGCTAAATTAGCTGGATTTAAACCTTCTAGTACAACGCCTTTTACACCTGCGCTCCAGATTACTGTAGCAGATGGAATAATTGTTCCATCTAATAACTCAATTGCTTTTCCGTTGTAAGATTTAACTCTTGCATTCGTCATTACAATTACACCCATTTCCTCTAGAAATTCTTGAGATTTACGTTGTGATTGAGGAGACATAGGGCCTAAAAGCTCTGGCGAACCTTCGATCAAATAAATATTTACCTTATGAATATCTAATTCTGCATAATCATTTTTAAGTACATGTTTTTTCAACTCTGCAATTGCGCCTGCAGTTTCTACTCCAGTTGGTCCGCCACCAACAACAACAAAATTTAATAACTCTGCTTCTAATATAACGCTATTCGCAATAAGAGAAGCTTCAAGATTTTGTAGAATTAAACTGCGTAAATTTAATGCTTCTGGTATAGATTTCATCGGCATTGCATTTTGCTCTATCTCATCCTGACCAAAGAAATTGCTTGTAGAGCCAGTTGCAATAATTAAGTGATCGTAACTTATTTCTCCAATAGTGGTTATTAATTTATTTTCTTCAGTGATAACTTTTAATACTTCTGTTACTCTAAAAATTAAGTTTTTCTGACCTTTAAAAATTTTACGAATAGGGAAGGCGATCGAGTCTGCCTCTAATCCTCCAGTTGCAACTTGATATAACAGTGGTTGAAAAGTATGGTAATTATGCTTGTCAAGAATGGTGATTTCTACATTTTCTTTGCGCAATTTTTTAGCCAATTCAATGCCTCCAAAGCCTCCGCCAACAATTACTATTTTTTGTTTTGTACTTTCCATAATAGCTTAACCTTAAAACTTTGTATTTGGTTTAGCAAATATACTAAGTTCTCATAAATAGATACTTCATCTAATTGTAGAAATACCTTTAAACAAAAAAGTCTCGACAATTTGCCGAGACTTAAAATTTTATACTTGATAAAGCTTATTTAACAGCTTTAGCTTTTTCGTGTTTTGATAAATCAATTACGATAGGCGTAGAGATACAAAGTGATGAATACGTACCAATGATACGACCAATTAACAATGCAAATATAAATCCACGGATACTGTCTCCGCCAAAGATGAAGATTACTGTTAATACGAAGAATACTGTTAACGATGTTAAAATTGTACGACTTAACGTACTGTTTAACGCAAAGTTGATTAAAGTATCGCGTTCTTCACCATACATGTCAGCTTTACCACTTTCTGTTAAACGTTCTCTAATACGGTCAAATACAACAACAGTCTCTGTCATGGTGTAACCCATTACCGTTAAAATAGCTGCTATAAAATCTTGTCCAATTTCTAATGGGAAAGGTAAAACACCATCTAAAATAGTATAGAATGATAATACCAATAACACATCATGGAATAATGCAATTACCGCACCTAAACCATACTGCCACTTTTTGAAACGTACTAAGATGTAGATAAACATCACTATACAAGAGAAAATAATTGCGCCGTAAGCACCATAAATAATGTCACTTGCAATAGTAGGCGTAACTTTTTGAGAACTCTCGATAGAGTATTTAGTTCCCATTTCATCTAATCCTTTTCTTAATGCGCTTTCTACAATTTTATCAGAATTTTGATCTTGATCTGTAATGTGGTAAGGCGTAGTAATTTTTAATGCGTTTCCAGTTCCAGCAGTTTTAACTAAAGCTTCTTCGCCTTCAAAATTGACAACCAATTTTTTAGAAACATCTTCAGTATTCATCGGTTTATCAAACTTAACCATGTAAGTTCTACCACCTTTAAAATCTACTCCTAAGTGTAAACCATCATTTTTAACATAAAAACCAACACCAGCTAAAATGATCGCTGTTGAGATAATGTAATACAATTTTCTATGGCCAACAAAGTTAAAAGCAATATTTTTAAATGCATTTCTAGTTACTTTATTATCGAAAGAGATATTTGCTTGTTTAGCTAATAAGCCTTCAAAAATTAATCTAGAAATTAAAACAGCTGCAAACAATGAGGTAACAATACCCACACATAACGTAGTTGCGAAACCTTGTACTGGACCTGTTCCAAATATGAAAAGAATAATACCTAAAATAAATAAGGTAACGTTTGAATCAATAATTGATGACATTGCATGTTTGAAACCTTCTCTAATAGAAACTGCCGTAGTTTTTCCTTGTGCCAGCTCTTCCCTTACCCGCTCAAAAATCAGAATGTTCGCATCAACGGATAAACCAATAGTTAAAACGATACCAGCAATACCAGGAAGCGTTAGTACGGCACCAAAGGCGGCGAGTACTCCCATAATAAAGAACAGGTTAATTACTAAGGCTATGTTAGCAACCCATCCAGCTTTATTGTAATATAAAGCCATAAATGCTAAAATAACAATAAACGCAATTACAAATGATGCTAAACCACTATCAATAGCTTGTTGACCTAAAGATGGACCAACAACGAAATCTGAAACAATTTTTGCAGGAGCAGGTAATTTACCAGCTTTTAAAATATTAGCTAAATCTTTAGTATCCTCAAGTGTAAAACTACCAGAAATAGAAGAAACACCATTTGGAATTTCGTTTTGTACAGTAGGAGCAGAGTAAACCGTATTATCTAATACAATTGCAATTGCTTTCTTATTATTTGGATCAGCTGCAGCATCTGCTGTAATTTTTTTCCATTTAGCAGCACCATCACTATTCATATACATGGTTACTTCAGGTCTATTTTTCTGATCGTAACCTTGCATTGCGTTAGAGATAGCATCACCACCTAAAGCTGGTCTGCCATCTAAAGAAGTAACTTTAATCGCATATAGTTCGTAAACTTTGCTGCCTTCCATTGGTTTAAGGCTCCACATAAATTTAAGACTGTTAGGAATTAATGGCTTAATTTCTGATTTATTAAAATATGCGTTTACTTTAGCTGTATCTTTTTGTAATACCCAACCTACAACTGGCCCTGGGCGTAAAGCTTGCTGATTATTTTCTGCAGTGTAAGTTGGAATGTTCAAAACTGAATATAAAGGATTTGCTTTACTAGCATCTGCTGTTTTAGCAGTTGCTGAAGTATCCTTTGCAGTTTCTTTAGTTAAGTTAGCTAATTTCCCACCTTTTTTAGCAGTATCAATTGAATTTGTAGTT
>JBBSRF010000122.1:0-7332 GCA_038243335.1 Sphingobacteriales bacterium | reverse complement strand
TAGATTATATTGCAACCACCAAAGACATCGAAGTTACTAACTACAATATTATCAAAGCTAAATTATCAGATCATTTTCCTGTTCGTAGTGATCTTAACTTAAAAGCAATACGCTAATTGCTTACATCCTAAAGACAGATTTAAACACTTTTTATTTTACATTTGTAGTATGAAACAAAATCTTCAATTATACAATACCATTTCTCGTAAAAAGGAATTATTTGAGCCATTAAATGCACCTAATGTAGGGATGTATGTTTGTGGGCCAACCGTTTACAATGATGTGCACTTGGGTAATTGTCGTACTTTTATTTCATTCGATCTAATCTTCAGATATTTAAAGTATAGTGGCTATAAAGTGCGTTACGTAAGAAATATTACAGATGCTGGTCATTTGGAAGGTGATAGAGATGAAGGCGATGATAAATTTGCAAAAAGAGCAAAGCTAGAGCAATTAGAGCCAATGGAAATTGTTCAGAAATATACCTTGGGTTTTCATGAAGTATTGAGAATGTTTAATACAATGCCTCCAAGTATAGAACCAACCGCAACAGGACACATTATTGAGCAAATCGAAATGATCAAAACTATTATTGCAAATGGTTATGCTTATGAGGTTTCTGGAACAATTTATTTTGATGTTGAGAAATACAGTAAAAAATATAACTATACCATTTTAACCAATCGCAATTTAGAAGATATGCTGGCTAACACCAGAGAGTTGGGCGGACAAGATGATAAACATGGTAGATTAGATTTTGCACTTTGGATTAAAGCTAAGCCAGAAACCTTAATGCAGTGGCAATCTCCATGGGGAATGGGTTTTCCAGGTTGGCATATTGAGTGTTCTGCAATGAGTGCGAAATATTTAGGTCAAGAATTTGATATACACGGTGGAGGAATGGATTTAGCAGCAACTCATCATACCAATGAAATTGCGCAATCTGAAGCTTGCAGTCAGCACCAACCTGCCAAATATTGGATGCATACCAACATGCTTACGGTAAATGGAACACGGATGTCTAAATCTGCTGGCAATGGATTTTTACCTGAAGAATTGTTTACGGGTAATCACCCTTTGTTAAGAAAAGGATATAGCCCGATGACAGTTAAATTCTTTATGTTACAAGCACATTATCGAAGTACGCTAGATTTTTCTAATGATGCTTTAGATGCTTCAGAAAAAGGTTTTAAAAGATTGATGAATGCAGTTAGTTTATTGCCTAAATTATCTACAAGTGAGCAGGGCGATATAGAGATTGATCCAATTCGGGAAAATTGTGAGCAAGCAATGAACGACGATTTTAACAGCCCGGTGGTGATTGCAGAGTTATTCGAGGCAGCTCGTATCATTAATACTATTTATGATGGCACTTCAAAAATTACTGTTGTAGAATTAGAAAAATTAAAGACTTTAATTAACGATTTTATATTTGATGTTTTTGGCTTAAAGGATGAAGAATCTAGTAATACGGAGTTAAATGAGGTATTAGATATGGTAATTGATTTAAGAAAGAACGCCAAAGAAAATAAAGATTACGCTACCTCTGATCAAATTAGAATAGGGTTGCAAAATATTGGTATTCAATTAAAAGATGGCAAAGAAGGTACTACGTGGAGTAAGAATTAATCAAATTATGAATAGAAAAATATTAGCTATTGCAATTATCTCAAGTTTCTTGTTTTCTTGTCAAAATAAGGAGGCTACTCAAACTAGTGCGGTAGCTGAAGTTAAGTTACAATCTCCAGTATTTAATGTAGATAGTGCATTTGCTTACACTAAAGCACAAGTAGATTTCGGTCCACGTATTCCCTCAACTCCAGCGCATTTAAATACAGCTCAGTATCTTGTTTCAAAATTTAAATCTTTTGGTGCAGAAGTGATGGTGCAAGAAGCGCCTGTTACTACCTATGATGGGAAGAAACACACGTTAAAAAATATTATCGCTAGTTTTTCTCCAGCTAAAAAAGATAGAGTTTTAGTTTCTGCACATTGGGATGCTCGTCCTTTTTCCGATCAAGACCCTGATGTAAGTAAGAGAGATCAGTCTTTTGATGCCGCAAATGATGGTGCAAGTGGCGTGGCTGTAATGTTAGAGATGGCCAGACAAATTCAACAAAAACAACCAAATGTTGGTGTAGACTTTATATTGTGGGATATTGAAGATTATGGCAAATCTAACGACGAAAGCGAAAATGAAAAAACTTGGTGTATAGGTTCGCAATATTGGGCTAAAAATAAACATAAAGCTGATTATAAACCACTATACGGTATTAATTTAGATATGGTTGGCGGTGGAAATGCACAATTCGCACAAGATGAAGTTTCTAGAAAGTATGCGCCAAATATTGTTAAAAAAGTTTGGGATATTGGCAATGAAATTGGCTACTCAGCTTACTTTATAAACGTCATTTCTGGTAGTTTAATTGATGATCACTTTTGGATGAACCAAGCAGGCATACCAAGTATTGATATTGTTCATTATACAGACGCGAGTGGATTTTATATGAACTGGCATACCCAATTAGATAATTTAAATAACATAGATATAAATACGCTAAAAGCCGTTGGACAAACTGTTTTGGAAACCATTTATAGAGAGAGATAACCAATTAATTTAAAATGTTGATTAATTTATAACCTTGCTTGATAATCAACGCTTATATTCGTACAGTCATAAAATTATAAAATGAAGAAAATCATAGCTACAGTTATAGCACTATCTTTTAGTATTGGCGTTTATGCTCAAAAAGCAGACGGAACAACAAAATCTTTATTAAATGCAGAGAAATCTTTTGCTGATGCAGCTGTAAAAAACGGAACCAAAGAAGCCTTTTTAAAGTATTCAGCAGCTGATGCGATTGTATTTAGACCTAACCCTGTAAATGTAAAAACTTTTTATGCTACCGCACCAGATATGAAAAATTTAACTTGGGCTGCAGATTTTGCTAGAGTAGCCAGAAGTGGCGACTTAGGTTTTACTTCTGGTAGTTACACGGAGAAAGGTGATCAAAATGCTTATGGGCATTATTTAACGGTATGGAAAGTTAATGATGGTAAGTGGGAATTTATTATAGATTTAAGTGCAGAAACCAATAAACCTTTAGCAAAAAAGGTAAATAATTTTAAAGAACCAAAAGATCATTATGCTCCAAAATTTGCCTCAGATAAAGAGATTAAAGCAAGTAGAGATATCATATACACTACTGAAAAAACATTAAATACCATGTTTAAAACTTATGGAGCAAGTGCATTCGCAGGTTTTTTAAGTGAAGATTCTCAATTAATGTTTCCAGGAACTGATTTAATGGTTGGTAAAGAAAATATAATTGCCTTTAACAATAGAATGATTAGCAAAATTAACCTAAAAACAACATCTGCCGACAAGGCGCTTGGTGGAGATTTAGCTTATACCTATGGAGTAGCTACAATTGATTATACAACGGATTTAAGAGAAAGTTTTCATTATGTGTTTATTTGGGAACGCCAAGCAGACTTTAGTTGGAACATCATCAATCAGATTTATACCTTAGCAGAAAGATAAGCTATTTTTTCTACTTAACTGTGAAGGATTTTAGTAAGGCTAAAATCCTTTTTTTATAAAGTCGTCATTGCCAAGCCTATTTATTATTGGCTGTGGCAATCTTTCTTAATGTCTTAAACCACTTCAAATTTCAGTAATTTTATATTATAAGTTTTTAAAACTTCTGTCGTTATTATTAAAGATAATCTAACATGAAAAAATACCTACTTTTAATTATATTCTTAACATTTTCAATTATAACTGTTGCTCAAACAAATTTTGATGTTCAGGGTCACCGTGGTGCAAGAGGAATAATGCCAGAAAACACCATACAAGGCATGATCAAAGGCTTAGAGCTAGGCGTAACTACGCTAGAAATGGATGTGGTGATCTCTAAAGATAAACAAGCAGTGGTTTCTCAAGAACCTTATTTTAATCATGAGTTTAGCCTTACACCAGATGGAAAAGAAATCTTGTTCAAAAACGAGAAAAAGTATAATATTTTTGAAATGGATTATGAAGAAGTGAGGAAGTTTGATGTGGGTAGTAAAATTCATCCTCGCTTTCCGGGGCAACAAAAAATTAAAGCGTATAAACCTTTATTAGGGGAGTTAATAGATTCCGTAGAAAACTACGTGAAGCTAAATAAGTTGGCTAAACCAGATTATAACATAGAAACTAAATTGATTAGAAAAGGCGATGGAACTTTTCAGCCTTCTCCAGAAGAATATGTAGAAATTATAATGGCTATTGTAAAGCAAAAGAAATTGGAAAAGCGTGTTATTATTCAATCTTTTGATATGAGAACCTTGAAATATCTACATCAGAAATACCCTAAAATGCGAACTTCTTTAGGAATTGATGAAAAAGAAGATTTTGAGAATAATATCGATGATTTGGGTTTTAAACCAACTATTTATAGTCCATACTCCGTTTTAGTTGGTAAAAGTTTAGTTGATAAATGTCATGATGCGGGTATAAAAATAATCCCTTGGACAGTAAACTCTATTAAAGATTTAAAATACTTGATGAGCTTAGGCGTAGACGGAATAATAACAGATTATCCAAACTTAATGGGACAATTGGATCAATAGTTATTAAATTTTTGTTTTATTATTTAAAAGGTTACGAGATTGATTTAAAATAGCGAACATTCGATTAAAAACTTAGCCAATCTTTTTATTTTAAAGCCAAATCAAAAGTATTAGTGGATTTAGAGAAATACACTAAGCTTTAGTTCACTCACCAAAATCTGTATTAATTTTATTAATTGTTAGATGTTTTATTTTTTCTTCAAGTTTTTTACTGAGTTTATTTAAAAGATCTCTTTTTTTTGAATTGTCTTTTTCAGTTAAAGCTTGTAAGCTTAATTCAATGAACTCGTTATTTTTAAGTTGATTTTTATCAGGGAGCTCAAATTTTTTTTTAAGATTGAAATCAGTTAAACCTGCTATTCTGCTTTCAACAAACATTTCTTTGTTATCAAAGTAAACAAAATCTTTTTCAATTGTTTCAATTACTAATTTAATCCACTCTATAGAATCAAAATTTATTTTTCCTAAATAATTATAAAATATAGTTTCATCTGGAGGATAAAAAAAGTCAATTTCATTTCCGAATTCTTTTTGCATTTCATCTTTTGATATATCTATATAAGAATTAATTGAAGCTTCTAAAATTGATTTATAACATAAAGAAATTTGTAATTCTCTGTTTTCTTTAGCATTTTTATGAAATATATATGGAGTCCATTGTGCGCTTCTTATCAAAACATCATTGTCTAAGTGTCCACCAATTTTGTTTCTCATATGATTAATCAATCCTCCTTTTTTCCTTATATTTCTTGTTCTCTCCTTTAATTCTTTATTTTCTTTTATATGTATGTTGAATTTACTTAAAGATTCTAAAAAAGTGTTTAATACTATTAGATTTTGTTTTATTAACCTAAACTTAAAAGAGATTTCCTTTGAATCGCTTAACTCTTTATGGAAATACTCTAATTCATCTTTTAATAGAAATAATTCTAAAAGCTGTTTTCTAATTTCCATATTAATATTATTAAATGATATTTGGTTTAGCAAAGTTTGAGGCCAAAAAAAATAGGTTATAAGACAAATAACCTTTAATTTATAAATAATCATTACTTATAATATTTATTTGCGAAGATCTTTCTTCTTTTTCTTAAATATTAAAATCATTAACACCATAAATACTACCAAATAAAGGATATCTAATGCTGGTTTTTTTAATGTAAAAGGGTTAAAGCTGATGTCTTTGGTTAAAGCTAATGCTATTGGAAATGCAATAATTGCAAATATTATATTGAAACCTATCTTATTTTTCATGTTAAAATTTATTAGATAAGGTCAATTAAGTAACCTATTGCTATTGCAAATAATACAGCAGTTAATGAGCCTAAAATATAGGCCGCAAACGCTTTAAAATAATTTATGGCTTTCGACTTGTCAAAGAAACTCCCAATTGCCCAAGTGATATAGATGATACCAACTATGCCACCATATTGCATTAAGTTAAGTTTTGTTAAACCTTGTAATAACGCAAATAATGCAAAAATGAGCATCCCCATTCCCATTACAAAACATAATAAAATTAAAATTTCGAAGAAATTGTAGCTATATTTTTTGAAGAATAGCTTTGTCCAAAATGCAATAAATATGCCCATAATGATATTTGCATATCCGTAATGATCTTGTACCCATTTAAAAATTTTACCAGTGGTAGATAGTTTAACTTCATCAATTTTTAGATAACCATCTTCAATATGAAAAAAGTGGTTGACCAAAGAATAAATCAAAGAAGTGATGATGATGAATATAATCGGTTTTACCAGTCTAACTCTATTTTCATTGATAAAATTTCTAACGTTTTTACCTGGGTTAATTAGTAATTCTTTAACCGTATATAAAATCCCTTTTTCGAAATGCAAAACATGCTCAATTTCGTGGATGATATAATGCCCATCAATTCTATGGAGTTTTATTGCTTGTCCACAATCTGGACAATACTTTGAATCTACTGCTTTGTTGCAATTTTTACAGTTCATTTATTTGTTTAATTTTTTAGGTCGGTTTTGTAAAATTAGTTTAACATGTTTGGTGCTTAAAGCAGTAGCGGATTTCAGAGCACAAAACTGAACTTGAATTTAGCACTAAACCCACCATATTGCCAAAAAGATGTTAACGGTTCGTTATTATTTCGATCAGTGGGTTTGTGTTTTTCCCAAAATTATTTAATTTAATCCATGCTCAACGTCTATTTTTTTTAATTCAAAAACTCTACTACTATTTTTCTCTTAATATTGTGAACGCTCTGTCTTCTTTTGTAAATCCTATTTTGGGATAATATTCCATTGCAGTTGGAACTGAAAGCAATAAAACCATAGTTTCTTCTCCTACTTTTTCCTTTGTTAAATGCACTAATTTTTTTCCAATCCCATATTTCTGATAGTCTGTGTGAATGGCAAGGTCTGCAAGGTAACAACTCCAAGCCCAATCTGTAATAGAACGAGAAATTCCAACCAATTTGTCATTGTTCCAAGCGGTTACAATCAGGTTTGAATTATCATACATTTTTTGAATCCTTGCTTTGTCTGTTATGGGACGAGGTAATCCTGCATTTCCATAAAGTTCAATTATTTGTTCTACGGTTGGAATGACGTGAAAGTTGTAAGTTATCTCCATTATTAGTTCAATTATTATTTTTCGATTTTGGAAGGTCAAATTTTTAAAATGACCGCTAACGTTTATGTATATTGGCTTTGGCGTGTTTTGGCAAGAACCTCTCCAAAT
>JBBSRF010000121.1:0-7404 GCA_038243335.1 Sphingobacteriales bacterium | reverse complement strand
TTTTTATAATCACATGCACCGACATAATGAGTTACAAATTACACTCATAGTAAAAGGTGATGGGACATTAATTGCAGGCAATTACATTCAGCCATGTAAACCTGGCGATATTTTTTTTATAGGTGAAAACACAGCTCACCTTTTCAGATCAAATCCTGTTCATTTTTTAGAAACTAAAAAAAATAACATTCATGCTATTCATATTTTTATTAACCATAAACATAACCTTTCTAGCATACTAGATTTACCAGAGTTTTTAGATTTAAATAAATTTATAACTGCTAGTTTTCATGCATTACAAAATTCATCTATATATACACAAAAAATTTCAGCCCTTATTTTAGAAATTAGTAAAAATGATGGTATAGATAGGTTATTAGCATTAATTAAATTACTGCAACTCTGCGTAAGTAATATTTCAGAATGGAAATCACCAGGAATATCATTTAAAAATAATGATATCAACATTGATGAAGGGCCGCGTATGAATGATGTTTATCAGTACACAAAGGAAAATTATGCAGAAGATATTTCATTAAAAAAGATTGCATCAATTGCTTGTATAACTCCTCATGCTTTTTGCAAATATTTCAAAAAACATACCCGCAAAACTTATTTATCTTTTCTTCATGAAGTTCGTATACATGAGGCTTGCAAAAAAATTATAAATAATAACTTTGAAAGTGTTGCCGAGGTTGCTTATGCTACAGGTTTTAATAATGTAATTACTTTTAATAGAGTATTTAAAAAGATTACTAAAATGTCACCTAAAGACTATCTTCAACGGTATAAATTCAAAAAGCACATGCTTGAATAAAAAAAAAAAATTAAAAAAAATGACAATTTTTGATAAGTACAAGACAATAATTATCCTAAAAAGTTGAGCCTTCAACATTAAATTTGATTTCACAAACACATATGTGGCTTAATTGCTACTATTAACAATCTAATTATTAAAAAAACCAAATTATGAAGAGAAAAGCATTAATCTTTTTTTTCGTCTTATTAACGGGTGTTTATGTAGCTAAAGCCCAAGACAAAACGATTACAGGTACTGTAGTTGAGAAAGAAAAGAAAGCACCAGTTTCAAATGTTTCCATTAAAATTGAAGGAACAAATATCGGAGTTGCTACTGACGCCACTGGAAAATTTACGCTGAAAGCAGCAGTCGGAGCTTATATGAATGTAAGCTCAATTGGATTTGTTAGTCAGAGAATTCAAATTACTTCAAGCAATGATTATAAAATTCAGCTTTCAGAAGACAGTGAAAATCTACAAGAAGTTGTAATTACATCTTTTGGAATTCAACGCGACAAGAAAACGCTAGGTTATGGAGTAAGTACAGTAAGTGCTGATAATTTAACCAAAGCTCCTACACCAGACATTACGAATGCATTAGCAGGTAAAGTTGCAGGTGTTCAAGTTTCTGGTTCAGGTGGTGGTTTCAGTAGTTCTAACGTAACTATTCGTGGTTTTTCTAGTTTTACAAGAAGTAATCAACCACTTTATGTTATTGATGGAGTACCAATTGATAACGGAGGCGGTGGTAACACAATTAATAGTGGGGCAACAGGTTCAAGTGGTGCATCAGATATTAATCCTGAAGACATTGAAAGCATGAGTGTGCTAAAAGGTGCTGCAGCAACTGTACTTTATGGATCTAGAGCTGCTTCAGGTGTAATTTTAATTACAACTAAAAAAGGTAAGGCTGGTACAAAGAATTTAGTTTCTTTTACTTCTACAACTACCTTAGGCAGTATTAACTTATTTCCAGATTTTCAAAATGAATACGCTCAAGGAACAAACGGTATTTATGGTACAGCAGCAGATCCATTCGGATGGATAGCTCGTGCTACATCATGGGGACCTCGTATTGCTGGACAGACTGTAACTGATATTATAGGTAATAAAGTAGCTTTGCAAGCATATCCTGATAATGTTCGTGATATCTTAAAAAGCACAACATCCTTTGATAACATATTAAGTTTCTCTGGAGCAACTTCTGCATTTAATTACCGTGTATCTTATGCAAACAGTTCACAAGATGCGTTAGTGCCGGGAAATAAATTAAACAAAAACAATTTTAGCGCAAATATTGGTGCAAATATTACCAGTAAACTAAAATTAAGTAGTTCATTTTCTTATGTAAATAACAATTCAGACCGTACACAAGCTGGTAACCAAGGTGCAAATCCGTTATGGAGAGCAATATATGCACCAAGAAGTTATGACGTTTCAGGCTTACCAGTTACTGATGCGGCAGGAAATCAAATTTGGTATTCAACCTCAGAAGAAAATCCTTATTGGTCTATCGAGCATATTAGATCAACACAAGAATCTAATCGTTTCTTTGGAAACTTAGGATTGAAATATGATATCACAGATTGGCTTTTCGCTGACTTAAAAGTAGGTATAGATGCTTTTACAAGAAATTATACTGGTTTTGATGACAAAGGTGTAAGAAGTAATGCTAATACAGCATCAGCTGGTGCAGGTGGTTTAGTTGAAAGTTCAAATTTATCAAGAAACATTAGTAGTTATTTTACTGTAAATGCTAATAAAACATTTGGCGACTTTAATCTTTCTGCAACATTAGGTAATGAAATTCTGTCAGATTACGGAAAATCAATAGGTACTACTGGTAAATCAATAACTATTCCTGGTTTTGCAAACCTTAGAAATTTCACTTCATTTAGTTCTAGCAACAGTACTGCTCAAACTAGATTATTAGGGGTTTTTGCCGATTTCTCTGTTGGTTATAAATACTTAAACGTTAACTTTAAAGCTAGAAACGATTTTTCATCTACTTTATCAAAACAAAACAGATCTATTTTCTATCCTGCAGTAGCAGTAAGTTTTGTAGCAACTGATGCTTTTCCAAGTTTAAAAGGAGGCTTCCTTAATTCTGCAAAAATTAGAGCAAACGTAGGTGAAGTGGGTAAAGGTGCTAGTGCATATAATACAGAAACATACTTTGGAACTGCAGGAGCATCAGATGGATTTAGTTCTACTGCTGTTAACTTTCCATTTAACGGTTTAGCAGGATTTACTTATGACAACTCTGCTGGAAATTTAGATATTTTACCTGAATTTACTAGAGAGATTGAATTAGGAACAGAACTTGCTTTCTTTAAAAACAGATTAACATTAGATTTTTCAGTTTACAAACGTGATTCTAGAAATCTAATATTTGGAGTTCCTGTACCAACTACTTCAGGATTTTCAAGTATTGTTAAAAACGCAGGAAAACTTTCTACTAAAGGTTTAGAGTTTTTATTAAGTGGTACTCCAGTTAAAACAGCTAATTTCACTTGGGATGCTGGCTTAAATTTCACTACATTTAAATCTATAGTTAAAGAATTAGCACCAGGAGTTAGCTTAATTTCATTAGGAGGTTTTACCTCTCCAAACGTACAGGCAGTTAGTGGTCAACAATACGGACTATTATATTCAAATATGTACTTAAGAGACAATCAAGGTAGAAAGATTATAAAAGCGAATGGTTTGCCACAAGCAACTAGTCAAGTAGGTCAAGTAGGTAATCCAAATGCGAAATTTACTGCTGGTTTAACCAACTCATTTACTTACAAAGACTTTAATTTATCATTTCTAGTTGATTTTAAATATAAGGGAGATATTATGTCTAGAACAATTGGTGATCTTAGAATTAATGGTGTAGCTAAAGAAACTGCAGAATTTAATCGCTTTAACGCTGATGGAAGTGTGTCTAAACCATATTTATATGATGGTGTATTGGCAGACGGTTCACCAAATACTACTTATGTAAGTGCACAAGATTATTGGGGTTTATCTGGTCGTCATATTACATGGGAAGGATATGTATTAGATGCAAGTTTCATTAAATTAAGAGAACTTACGGCTAGTTATTCTTTACCTAAATCAGTATTATCAAATGTTAAATTTATCAGTAAACTTCAATTATCTGTATTTGGAAGAAATCTATTAACCTATGCACCAAACTTTCCGCACTTAGATCCAGAGCAGAATGTACTTGGAGTGGGTAATGCAAGAGGACTAGAATTTGGTATACAACCAGTACCAAGAACATTTGGAGCTACGATAAGAGCCACATTTTAATTAAACTATAAGAGATTTTAAAATATATATTATGAAACTACATAAATACGCCACTTGTATAGGTCTGTTGCTAACTAGCACAACATTCTATTCTTGTGAAAAATTTTATGACGTTAATGAAAGCCCTAACAACGTCAAGAATGCGCCAATTGAAAATATTCTACCAGCCATTACCGTAAATGTTGGATATTTAGGAGCTAGCGATTTATATCGTTATAGTGGGCTGATTGTTCAACAATTTTCAGGACAAACAACTAATACATCTAATACTTTTTTATTATATGAGCGATACAATATCAATAACTCTGATGTAAACAATCAGTGGGGTACAATTTATTCAAATTTACTTGCAGATATTGCTAAGATTATTCCATTGGCAGAAAAAGGCGGTAGCCCACATTATGCAGGTGTAGCTAAATTATTAAAAGCTTATACCTATCAACTTACTGTAGATGCATGGGGTGATGTTCCGTATACTGAAGCATCTAAATTTGGTGAAAATTTATATCCAAAGTATGATGATGATGAAAAAATCTATTTAGATTTAATTAAAGTGATTGATGCAGGAATTGCAGACATTAATGCGCCAACTTCAGTTCTTGAGCCAAATCAGAATACAACAATTTACCCTGGTAAATGGGCCGATGTTAAATCAAATTGGATTAAATTTGCCAATACGCTTAAGCTACGTATTTACATCCATTACAGCCAAAAAGATCCAGCATACGCTGTAAGTCAAATTAACGCACTGGTAAGTAGTGGTGCACAATTTATGGGATCTAATGCTGATAATTTTGGAATGAAATTTTTATCTGAGGCTGGACGTCAGAATCCAAATAATAGTATAGAGGGTGGACAATTTAGAAATGCATTTTTTCCGAACAAAACTGTTGTGGATTTAATGAATGCTAAATCTGATCCAAGAAGACCTTCTTATTTTGTCCCTTTCCCATACAATTCATCACCAGCTACTTACAAAGGTGCTAGTGCATTAGATAACTCATCAGTTGCATATTCTCGTTTAAATTCATTCTTAAAAGGAGACGCTACAATTAATTCAATTGTTATGAATACAGATGGCTCTTTAAAAGATGGATCAATTACTTGGGCAGGAAACTCTACTGCTGTATTGCTAAACTTCTCTGAATATAACTTTATTCGTGCTGAGGCAGCTTTAATGGGAGCTACAGGTGATGCACAAAGTTTCTTTGAAGCTGGAATAAGAGCTTCTTTAGCACAATCAGGAGTAAGCACTGCTGATGCAAATGCGTATGTATCGGCTAATGGTACATTAGCTGGGACGAATGCTCAAAAACTGGAACAAATTATTAATGAAAAGTATGTAGCTAATTTTGGTGTAGTAATGGAGCCATGGACAGACTGGAGAAGAACTGGTTTCCCTAAAATTAATCCATTACCAATTTCTGTTGCCGCATTAGATCAAATTCCAAGAACGATAATTTATCCGTTATCAGAAAAGAGCTCTAATCCAAATGCACCGGAAAGACCAAATATGCTTCAACGTGTATTTTGGGATACTAGACCATAATATTTAACGTAACTTACAATGAAGAAACTATTCTTTTTAATGCTTGCACTAAGTATACAATTATGCTATGCGCAAACACGAACCAATGCACTTCCTGCTGCACAACCTGAATTGGTTGTGCAAGCTGGGCAAGAAACTGTTAAAACTAAGGGCTCTGTAACTATTAATGGTAAAGTAATTAATTACACCGCTGTTACAGGTTATATGCAATTAAAAACTGACGAAGGAAAACTTAGAGCAAATATATTTTATACTGCTTACACTAAAGATGATGGAGGTGATTTAACTAAAAGACCAATCACTTATACTTTCAACGGTGGACCAGGTTCTTCTTCAGTATGGTTGCACATGGGTGTGATAGGGCCAAAAAGAATAGTAATGTCTGATAAGGGGGAAGCTTTGGCTCCCCCTTATTCTTACACAAATAATGAATACTCTTGGTTAGATCAAAGTGATCTTGTTTTTATTGATCCTGTAGGTACTGGATTTAGTAGAGCAGCTCCTGGCGTTGACAGATCAGAATTTCAAGGATATAATGAAGATATTCAATCTGTTGGAGAATTTATTAAATTATATACTACGCAAAATAAACGTTGGGGTTCTCCAAAATTTCTAGCTGGTGAAAGTTATGGTACAACACGTGCTGCTGGTTTGTCTAATTATTTGCAAAGTGCATTTAAAATGTATATCAATGGAGTGGTACTAATTTCTGCAGTATTAAATTTCCAAACTCTCACTTTTGCTATTGGAAATGATCTTCCATACACACTTCATCTTCCAACATATGCTGCTACTTCTTGGTATCATAAAAAACTTAGTTCAGAATTTCAGACCAAAGGGATAAAAGAATTTGTCGATGAGGTTGAAAAATTTACAGTTAATGAATATGCCGTTGCTTTAATGAAAGGAGACAAATTAACAGATGCAGAATATTCATCAGTAGTTACTAAATTAAGTAAATATACTGGATTATCTGAATCGTTTGTTAGAGCAAATAATTTAAGAATAGATCTTTCGCAATATAATAAAGAGTTGTTGAGATCTGAAGGTAAAACTGTTGGTAGACTTGACTCAAGGTTTACAGGTAGAGATTATGATGATACTGGCAATTCTACATCATATGATCCTAGTAACACAGGAACTATTTCTGGTCCATATGCCGCAGGTGTAATGAGTTACTTTGGTAAAGAATTAAATTATAATAATAACCTAACCTATTATATTTTAGGTGGAGGAGTTGGTCGATGGAATTATAGTAATGTTCAAAATAAATATCTAAATGTTGCTGAATTTATGCGTCAGGCAATGTCTAACAATCCATCTTTAAAAGTTTGGGTTTTAGGTGGGTATTATGATGCCGCAACTCCATACTTCGCTTCAAGATACACTATAAATCATATGGGTTTAAGGCCAGAACAGGCTAAAAATATTAATTTTACTTATTATGAATCTGGTCATATGGTTTATATTCATAAACCATCCCTTATTCAAATGAAAGTGGATGCAGATAATTTTTACAAGAACACATTACAAGAAATTAAATAGCTATACCATGTTAAATATAAAAAAAACAATATCCGCATTATTAGCTGGAGTGCTATTATTTACCTCACTTTATTCTTATTCGCAAGTACGCAATACTGTACCTCCAGTAAATTCTACTCTGCGCCCTACTAATAATGCTTCAGTTACTAAAACATTGCCTCTTAACTCAGATGGATATATAACCTCTAATTCACCAAATATACCAACCCCTG
>JBBSRF010000120.1:0-7406 GCA_038243335.1 Sphingobacteriales bacterium | reverse complement strand
GGCTGTCCGAATTTGTTTCCAAAATCAGTTGCTCCGTTACTTGCTTTGATTAAAATATCCATTGGAGTTTGGTATAACCATTTTCTTTCGTCTACACCTTTTTCCCAAGCTCTTCCTTCCTCTAAACGAGAAAGTGCAGTCATGTAAACAGCTGTTCCAGCTAAAGGTAAAGAACCTTGTCCGCCAGCTAAGCGATCTCTAATTTCACCACCAGAGCCAGTTGCAGCACCATTAAATGGCTCAACAGTTGTTGGAAAATTATGTGTTTCGGCTTTGATTGAAATTACCGAATCGAAATCACTTGTGGTATAATAATCAGGTAGATCTGCTCTTTTTGGTGCAAATTGCTGAACAGTTGGACCTTTGATAAAAGCTACATTGTCTTTATATGCCGAAACAATGTCGTTCGGATTGATTTCAGATGTTTTGCGAATTAATTTGAAAAGTGAGGTTGGTTGTTCTACCCCATCAATTACAAATTTTCCATTAAATATTTTATGTCTACAGTGTTCTGAATTTACTTGTGAGAAACCAAAAACTTCAGAGTCTGTTAAAGGACGTTCTAATTTTTTCGATAATGAATTTAAGTAGTTAACTTCTTCATCGCTTAGTGATAAACCTTCTTGTTTATTGTAAGTTGCGATATCAGTAATTTCTACGATTGGTTCTGGCTTGATATCAAACGTAAATACATCTTGACCTATGTTCTGATATTTTTGAGAAAGCATAGGGTCTAAACCATTAAACTGTTCAGTTACTTTTTTAAATTCTTCAATTCTAATGATACCTTTAACATCCATATTTTGGGTGATTTCTACCGCATTGGTGCTCCAAGGTGTTATCATTGCTGCACGGGGGCCAACATAATATCCAGCTAATTGCTTTTCAGTTTGTAATTTGGCACCGCCGAATAACCATTCTAATTTTGTAATGTTTGCAGGAGAGAGGTTGTTTTCTGTTTGTAAAACAAAAACCGCATTGGATTGGCTTAAGAAGAAGTTAATCATGCTCGCAAATTTAAGATTTAAATTTTAAAATTTCCGTTAAAAACGTTTAATATATTAGCGCTTTATTAATTTGATTCTTATAAACTGAAGAAATTAAATATGAATAATATTTTTAAATTTAAACAGTTTGATGTAGACCAAAGTGGTTGCGCCATGAAGATTAATACTGATGGAGTTTTGCTGGCGTCTATGATAGAAAGTAATAATCCAAAACGAATTTTAGATATTGGTACAGGCACTGGTGTTTTAGCTTTAATGTTAGCTCAAAGATTCGAAAATGCTATGGTTGAAGCGGTTGAAATTGATGAAGAAACATCCGTTACTGCTCGTAAAAATTTTCAATCATCAGTTTTCTGTGAACGATTATCTATAAAAAATGTAGCAATAGAACAATATAACAGTATGAGGCAGTTTGATTTGATTATTTCTAATCCACCATTTTTTGTAAATGATTTAAAAAATAAGGAAGAAAAAAAAGGAATTGCTAGGCATACTAATGATCAATTTTTTCTTGCATTAATTAAAAAGATAAATCAGCTGTTAAGTGATGACGGTAGTTTTTGGTTTATTTTACCTATAAAACAAGCTGAATTGTTAATTAAAGATGCAATGGAAATAGGATTATATCCTACAAAAAGAATAGAACTCCATTCCGATAGTTCAAAGCTAGCTTTTAGATACATTGTAAACTTAACTAGAACTCACGGTGAAACTTTAATTGAGCATTTCTATATTTACGAAAGTGAGAAAATATATACTGAAGCTTACAAAAAATTACTTAAAGATTTCTTTTTAGGGTATTAAAATTGCTTTGCTATTCCTTAAATTTGTTGAGAATGAAAAAAATTGGCCTTCTTTCTGATACACATAGTTATTTAGACGATGCAGTTTATAAATACTTTGATGAGTGTGATGAGATTTGGCATGCTGGAGATTTTGGTTCTAACGTTGCAGAGCCTTTAGCTAAATTTAAACCTTTACGTGGCGTTTTTGGTAATATTGATGGAAAAGAGATCAGATCAGAATATCCAGAACACTTAAAATTTAATTGCGAAAATGTTGCAGTTTGGATGACTCATATTGGTGGATATCCAAATCACTATGCACCACAAGTTAAACAAGAGATTTACACTAAGCCCCCAATGTTATTTATTAGTGGACATTCTCATATTCTAAAAGTTATTTATGACGATAAAATAAATTGTTTGCATATTAATCCCGGTGCTGCGGGAAAAAGTGGATGGCATAAAGTAAGAACTTTGATTCGTTTTTGTATTTCGGAAGAAAAAATACATACCTTAGCCGCCATAGAATTAGGTAATAGATAACGTATAAAATACACTAAGCAGATATGTCTGGAATAAGAACACTTGGTCAATTCATTATTGAAAAACAATTAGACTTCCCTTATGCTAAGGGAGAACTTTCTAGACTATTACGTGATATTGGAATCGCTGCTAAAATTGTAAACCGAGAAGTAAATAAAGCAGGATTAGTTGATATATTAGGCAGTGCAGGCACCATAAACATTCAAGGTGAAGAGCAGAAAAAATTGGATATGTATGCCAATGAGCAATTTATTTCTGCTTTAACTAGTGGCGGTGAGTGCTGCATTGTAGCAACTGAAGAAGAGGATGAGTTTGTTCCTATTGATTCTCCTGTTTCTAAAAATGCCAAATATATTGTATGTATAGACCCTCTAGATGGTTCTTCAAATATTGATGTAAATGTTGCAGTTGGAACCATATTTTCAATTTATAGACGTAAATCTGTAGAAGGAAACGCTACTTTAAAAGATGTGTTGCAAAAAGGTACTGATCAAGTTGCTGCCGGATATGTAATTTATGGTTCATCTACCATGTTAGTTTACACAACTGGTAAGGGTGTGAATGGCTTTACTTTGGATCCATCTATTGGAGAATTTTGTCTATCTCATCCTAAAATGAAAGTTCCTGAAGATGGAATTATCTATTCTATAAATGAAGGTAATTATGTTCATTTTCCTGATGGCGTTAAAAAATACTTGAAATATGCCCAAGTAGAAGATTTACCTACAAATAGACCTTATACCTCAAGATATATAGGCTCAATGGTTGCAGATATTCATAGAAATTTAATAAAAGGGGGTATTTATATGTATCCAACAACTGCATATTCTCCTAACGGAAAGCTAAGATTATTGTATGAGTGCAACCCGATGGCTTTTATTATAGAGCAAGCTGGAGGAGTTGCTTCAGATGGGTTTAATCGTATTTTGGATATTGTACCTACAGAATTACATCAACGTACCTCTATTTTCATAGGTTCACCTAAGATGGTAAAAATGGCTGAAGATTTAATGGCTGAATTTTCTCCTGTAAATCCAATGTAAGGGTTCTATTTTTTAATAATATACAATTAAACTTATAAAAGGCCTTTTTGGCTTTTTTTCTCTTCTTCAAAAAAAGTATCAATTGATAGTGAACTTTTGTTTTGAGAAGCAGCTACTGCTAAACGGTCACAGCGCTCATTTTCAGGATGATCATTGTGGCCTTTTATCCAAATAAATTTAATGGTATGCAGTTTATGCAGGTTTAGGTATTGGATCCAGAGATCTTTATTTTTTTTATCTTTAAAAGCTTTTTTAACCCAACCGAAAACCCAACCTTTTTCTACAGAATCCACTACATATTTGGAGTCAGAAAAAATAGTAACTTGCTGACCTGGTTTTTTTAATGACTTTAAACCTTCAATAACTGCTAGCAATTCCATTCTATTATTGGTAGTTAGTCTAAAACCTCCACTCAATTCCTTTTCGTGAATTCCAGAGCGTAGCACAACTCCATATCCACCAGGACCTGGATTTCCACTTGCCGCACCATCTGTATAAATTTGTATCATAAACAATGCAAAGCTAGCTTTTTATGCTATATAATTTAGTTATGTTGTTAAAGTGAATCAAAAATTTAAATACAAACTATTGGTTTTTAATTATTTAAAATAAAGATGATTTAAAATTATTAAATAAATTTGAATAGCTTAACAAATATTGTACTTTTGTCAAACCAAAAAATACGGTGGTTGTAGCTCAGTTGGTTAGAGCACTGGTTTGTGGTGCCGGGGGTCGTGGGTTCGAGCCCCATCATCCACCCATGTATTTGAAAGCAGTTCTGAAAAGAGCTGCTTTTTTGTTTGTAGTTATACCTTAGAAATCTGGGTGGATAATATATTGGTTAATTTTCTTTAAAGTGATGCATTTAAACATTAATGTCTAATTAAGATTTAAATCATTTATATAAAGAAACGCTTTTATAAGTTTGATTTATTAATAATCTATATTTTTTAATTCAATCTTCTTGTGATTGTTTTAATGTAAAAGGTGTTTATTATTAACTTAACATTAAAAACTTATATTTGGAAAAACTAAAACAATATGAAAAAAATCAACATTACAATTTTGTCCATTTTTTTAGCGACACAATTATTTACTGCATGTAATTCTGATAAAAAGAGTGCTGATGAGTCAGATTCTAAAGTTTCAGCAGATACTGAGATTTCATCAAATAATTCAAGTGTGCCCATGAATTATATTGTTAATGCAACACCAGACAGCGTATTACTTGGGAAACAAAGTGAGGCATTGGTAAAGGTTGGAGAAATGAAAGTTGTGGAACTGGTTGATGAAGAAGGTAAATCTACAGGTGCTGAACTCACCGTTAATTTGTCCATTACTAATAAAAGTTCACTAGATAAAAAACTTTATTTTACAATTGAGGCATCAAATGCAAGATTGGAATTAGATAATGGAGTTTCACTACCTTCTAGTAGAAGTGAGGGAAATACTAGTCCCGAGGCAGAATCTACTTCAGAAGCTATTTGGAAATTTACACTACCTGCGAATACAAAACCTGCTAAATTGAATTTTTTCTTTGATGGAACACGTGTAGGTGTGGTATTGTCAAAAAAAGACTAAGACTTAAATTATTTATATTTATCCAATACCTCAAAAGAAGGTATTGGATTTTTTTTACAATAATGTCCCACATTGAATGTAAATCTTGGTATTTTCAATTTTTACTATTTATAATATTTTATCTTTCCGTTAATAGTCAGTTAATACTAACAGGGTAACTTCGTCCATATATTATGGACATTAATCAGATTGAAGATTTAGAGCTATTGGCTCAATTGGAAAAAGATAATGAGAAAGCATTTGATAGGCTGTTTTTCAAATATTATCCAGGCTTAATTCGCTTCGCTAAATCTATACTCAATACCGAAAGCGATGAAGCTGAAGACATTGTTCAAGAAATTTTTTTAAAAATTTGGCAACAGCGTACAATTCAATATATCCATACTGCATTAAATTCCTTCCTTTATATTGCTGTAAAAAACAAAGTTAATGACCACTTTCGTAGAAGCCATCATAGGGTTTATACAACTTTAGATTTTATTGAAGATAAACAAACATCCTATTATTTAACACCAGATCATTTATTGATTTATAAAGAATTGACTCTGGATATAGATCAAATGATATCTTCGCTACCTAGTCGAACTGAACTAGTGTTTAGAATGAGTCGAGAGGACTATCTTTCTTATGCAGAAATTGCTCAAATGTTGAGTATTTCCATAAATTCTGTAAAAACACATATGTACAGAGCCATTAAATATCTTAAAGAAAATTACGGGTATTACAATTCAATTTCTTGATGTTAACTAAGTATTAAGCATGTTATCTTTCTATTAATTCGAACAATTGTTGTAAGGAAATTTACCTCGAAGTGCGTCTTCCTTTTAAATACATCAAAGAATTTTGGAAGAACGAGAAATATATTTATTGATTATAGGATTTTTTCGAAATCAAAATAATACGATTGAAAATGAAATCTTAACTGATTGGATTACTTCATCGTCTGACAACGAACAAACTTTTGAGGAGATCAAAACAATTTGGCTAAGTATTAAAAGACCTAATGAATCAGTAAGTGCTCCTTCTTTATCAAAACTGAAAGATAAAATTAATAAAGAATCTTTACGTAAGGTAAAGACTAGGAAATTGAATTTGATTAAAAGTATAAGTCTTGCAGCTTGTTTAATTTTAATAACATCATTTGTTTATTTCTCTTTTTTATCAAAGAATAACTTAGCTAAAGTTTATGTTGCTGTAACAAAAGTTGGTGAAATTAAAACCATTATTTTAAATGATGGCAGTAAAGTTTTACTTGGACCAAAGAGTTTATTGAGTTATCCTGAATCATTTAGCGGTAATCAACGGATTATTGAATTAGTTGGAGAGGCATATTTAGAGGTGAGTAAAAATGAACATCAACCATTTATAGTTAAAACGCCTGGTTTAAGTATAAATGTTACTGGTACCAAATTCAATGTTAATGCGGCTAAAAACCAGTTTATTACTACAGTTTCGCTTTTCGAAGGAAAAGTAGAAGTAGACGTTTCTGATGATAATACCTATACACTTAAGCCTGGTCAAGAACTTTCATTTAACCGTAATAATTTCCAGTTATTTCAAGGAAAATTAGATAGTGTTAAGGTTATTGGGTGGATGACTAAAACATTAATATTCAGCAATGTGAAGTTGAGTGAAGTAGCGCTCAAGCTGGAGAATATGTATGGCGTAAAACTTGTTTTTGCAAATCAAGCTACTGCTGATATAAGACTTTACGCTCAGTTTAAAAACGATAAACTTAATGATGTATTAGAAATTATTTGCTCAACAGGAAATTTAATTTATAATAAAATTGGGAATAAAATTTATATAAGTGGTAAATGATGTAATAAGAATATAAAAAACAAATTTAGATATGCTAGGCATAAACTATAAAAGAAACCGGCATTTACGAGATGCCGGTCAAAATCGTCAAATAAACAATGAAAATTTAACTAACGAAGTAACTAATATATGAAAAAAAAGATTTACAAATCATCTTTAATTTATTTAAAAAGAGGTTTATGTATAGCATGTCTATTTATCACTTTTTTTAATACAGCTTTTGCAATTCCAAAATTGAATGATGATCAAAGCTTAATGAATGTAAAGTGTTCTATTAAAGCAACAAATATATCTCTAGAAGAGGTGTTTAATACGGTACAAAAGCAAACAAGTTTTAGTTTTGTTTGTGTAGATGAAAATGGTTTTCTTGATAATAAAATTACTCTAATTGAAACGAATAGTAATTTAAAAGATGTATTGAAAAAAATTGGTAATATATTTCCCTTTACCTATACTAAAATAAATAATAAAATTTTTTTACAGCCAAAATTATCTACTAATCAAAAAAAAATTGGAAGAGTTATTAATGGTCATGTAACTGATGAAAATAAAGTATCACTTATAGGAATATCAGTATTGATAAAAGGCACTAATAATGGTACAGTTACCAATCAAGAAGGTGATTT
>JBBSRF010000119.1:0-7448 GCA_038243335.1 Sphingobacteriales bacterium | reverse complement strand
GTAGATAAGGTATTAGAGTTATCCAAAACACACGTAGTTGGGGTTAAAAACGTAACCATGAATGAAGATTTCTTTCGTGGACACTTTCCTGGAGCACCGGTAATGCCAGGTGTATTGCAGATAGAGGCGATGGCACAAGTTGGGGGTATTTTGGTGTTAAGTACTGTTCCTGATCCTCAGAATTATTTAACGTACTTTTTAAAAATTGATAATGTAAGATTTAGAGCACAAGTTTTACCAGGTGATACTATCATTTTCAGATGTGATTTAATGGAGCCAATTAGAAGGGGAATTGCACAGATGAAGGGAATAGGAATGGTTGGTGAAAAAATAGTAGTTGAGGCAGAAATGATGGCTCAAATTTCAAGAGTAAAAGATAGCGAAACAGCATAGCATAAATGATACAACCATTAGCATACATACACCCACAAGCAAAAATTGCAGACAATGTTGTTGTTGAGCCTTTTGCTGTTATACATAAAGATGTAGAAATTGGAGAAGGAACTTGGATTGGATCTAACGTAGTAATTATGGATGGGGCAAGGATTGGCAAAAATTGTCGAATTTTCCCTGGCTCAGTAATTTCTGGCGTACCTCAAGATTTAAAGTTTGCTGGAGAAGTTACTACAGCAGAGATAGGTGATAATACTACCATTAGAGAGTGCGTAACAATTAATCGTGGCACTAAAGACAAATGGAAAACTGTAATCGGTAAAAATTGTTTAATACAAGCTTATTCTCATATTGCCCATGATTGTGAGGTGGGAGATTTCTGTATATTCTCTAACAGTACAACTTTAGCAGGCCATATTACAATTGGAGATTATGTTGTTTTAGCTGGCCTAGTCGCTATTCATCAATTTGTTAAAGTTGGCTCACATGCTTTTGTAACTGGAGGTTCTTTAGTGCGTAAGGATGTTCCACCGTATGTGAAAGCGGCAAGAGAGCCATTATCTTATGTAGGCATCAACTCTGTTGGCTTAAGAAGAAGAGGTTTCTCTCCAGAAAAAATAAATGAAATTCAAGAGATTTATCGGGTACTTTTTGTTAAAAACAACAATGTTACCAAAGCATTGGATATTATAGAAGCTGAATTTGAGCCTACAGAAATCAGAGATGAAATCGTAGATTTTATTCGCAACTCAAACCGTGGGGTAATGAGAGGTTTTGGAACTGGTAGTAAGGATAGATAATAATAGGTTGAAGGCTTTAAGGAACAAAAATCAAAGATATAGGTCTGTATAGAAATGTTTCTGTGTTCTAAATACTAACTACTAAATATGTTGAATGGATATCAACCTAAAAAACGTCGGCCGTAGATTTAATAAAGAGTGGATATTTAAAAACATTGACTTAAATTTTACAGCAGATAATAAATACGCCATCTTAGGGCCTAACGGAAGTGGAAAATCTACTTTGCTAAGTATTCTGTTAGGTAGTTTGTCGCCATCAGAGGGAGAGATTAGTTATCATAATGGTAAAGAAATACAAGTTGAAAATATTTATCAATACATCAGTTTTGCTGCACCATATTTAGATTTAATAGAAGAGTTCACCTTACAAGAAACCATCGATTTTCATTTTCAATTTAAAGATTATGCTGAAGGATTAAATATCTCAATGATAATTGATTTACTCGGTTTAAAGAAATCTCAAGATAAAGCCTTAAAGCATTTTTCATCTGGAATGAAGCAAAGAACTAAGCTTGCATTGGCTTGTTGTACAAATACACCAATTTTAATTTTAGACGAACCTACTTCTAATTTAGATGTACAAGGCATAGATTGGTATTTAAATTTGGTTAATCAATACGCTTCAAACAAAATGATAATTGTAGGGTCCAATCAAGAACATGAATATTCATTTTGTAAGGAACGATTAAATATTTCTGACTACAAGTAAAAGTTTGAAATTTCTTAATCAGATTTCGTATAAAATTCAAGTTCAAAAAAGAAAAATTCATCATAAAGCCCCTCTATTTTAATTTAAAACCAGATCAAAAAAATATTTTTAATTTACTATTGTGAAATTGAAATAAAATACACACCTTTGCGCCACCAAATAGAGACAACAAAAATGTCTATATTTCAATTGAAAGGCTAAAAGCGGTAAAATATTTTTGCTTCATTTGTCATTAAATGATGACAAGCCGAGTAAAGTTTACAAAAGATTAATATAAGAATTTCATAGTTTAGTTTTAGGTTTAGGTTGATTGTAGCTTCGGAGTGGTTCCCGAAGCTATCTTTTTTTAAAACAATTTTTAAGCAGAAACTTGGGAAAGCATTTAAAATAGTTTTACCTTGCATTTTTAAAAAAAAAGTGAGCAAATAATTAGCGATTTTATAAAGACATGGCAAAAGCATCAGAAATAAAAGTAGGTAACATTCTTCGCTTCAATGGAGAGTTGGTTACTGTTGACGAGTGGAATCACCGAACACCAGGAAAAGGTGGCGCATTTTACACAGGTAAATTTCGTAACATTAAATCGGGTAGATCAGTAGAGGCTCGAATGAATACAGACGAAGTAGTTGAAATTTGCCGAGTAGAAACTAATGATTATCAATATTTATATGAAGACGGGGATTATTTAGTAGTAATGGATAATAATTCTTACGAACAATTTAATGTAGCTAAATCTTTATTTGGCGCATCTATTAAGTTTTTAAAAGAAGGAATGAGCCTTTTGGTAGCATTAGAAAGCGATGAGCCTATACAAGCAAGTTTACCTAACTTTGTAGAAATGGAAGTGGTTTATTCTGAACCAGCAGTAAAAGGTGATACGTCAACCAATGCTTTTAAAGCGGCTACTGTAGAAAACGAAGTTGAAATCAAAGTACCTATGTTTGTAAATCAAGGTGATAGAGTTAAAATTGATACGCGTACGAGCGAGTACGTGGAAAGAGTTAAATAGGATCAGAATTATTTAATTTGTAGAAATTTAAAGAATAATTTTGAATAGGAAAATTAATGACTTTGGATTTTCCAAAGTCATTTTTTGTAAATTAGATACGCACTGTCATCCTGAGCTTGTCGAAGGATCTCAAACTTAAAATTGAAATAGGGATTCTTCACTCCATTCAAAATGACAAACAAATCGAAACTCCGTAAAGAGGCTTTAGGCAAAAGAAAATCATTAAGCGACCAAGAGCTAATTGACTTCAATAATAAGCTGCTAAACCAGTTTAAAACCTTGGATTTTTCGAACATAAAAACCTTACATATCTTTCTGCCAATTATTGATAAAAAAGAGCCAAACACTTTTTTATTGATTGATTGGTTAAAGAATAAATACCCTAAAATTCAAATTGTCGTTCCGAAAGCAGATTTTGATAGCAACCTGATGAGTAATCATATTTTTACTAAAAAAGAAGATCTAATTACTAATCATTATAATATACCAGAACCAAAAGGTGGAGATGAGTTTTTAGATACGCCAGATATGGTAATTGTTCCGTTATTGGCATTTGATAAACGAGGATATAGGGTTGGCTATGGGAAAGGATTTTACGATCGCTTTTTACAAGATATGAATACTCAAAAAATTGGACTATCTTTTTTTGATGCTGTTGAAGAAATTATTGATGTACATTTGAGTGATATTAGATTAGATAAATGTATCACGCAAAATGGAATCTTAGAATTTAACCTCTAAACTTGATATTTTCAAAAATGGAAAAAGAATATAAAATAACATCAGCAAAACATTACGAAGAAACGATGATTACAATTTTCGAAATGCAAGAGCAAGAAGATCCGCTTACAAAAGCACAACTAGCAGAAATAGATTTGATGCTTAAGGCTGCGGATAAATATGAGGCTGAAGAGCTTTAATAAAATCAGTAATTAAATAAGCAATAGTTTTACCTGTTGTTAAATCTTCTCTGCTATTTGCCATTTTAATAGCGCCTTCGCAAATATGTAAGTAACTATATTTTTTGTGATTAGATATTAGAATTTTTCTAATATCATTTAAAGCAAAACCACTTGGTGTTATTGCGCTTGATAATACATTCTCAATACTGTCTAAATCTATTTCTAATCCACATGGTTCGGCTAAATTTTCAGTAAAATTAGTCCAATGTTTTAGTATGGAATTTTCACTTTTTAGAATTTCTTCAAAAAACAAAACATTAATATTTTCGGTTTTGGCAATTTGTGTAGCAATGTCATTATTCACGTAATTTTGGTGCAATCCGAATATTTTATATTCATTTAAATAATCATTTAAAATAGCTGTACTAAATCCGTTTCCGCTATGTCGGCCCTCTGCTGGGTTTCTTAGATCAGTATGGGCATCTATATTAACTACATTTATTTTCTGGTTTCCGTTTGCTAAATATGTACCTTTTATAATTGGATAAGCATTATTGTGACCGCCACCTATTACAATTGGGGTTTTTCCGGCAGTTATAATTTTTTGTATAATTGGCGCAACTAAGTCGTCTATTTCACTAACTCTTTGTCTTAAACTTGATATGATTTGATCAGTGGGTTCATCAATTTCAAAATGACCTAAAACTAAAATTTCTTCACCATTTAAAAAAGAATTGCTTTGTGTGTTTAACAATGCTTTCAGTGTAGATTTCCAAGCAGTTTTAGCCCCTGAAATGCCATTATTAGCTCTTACACCAATGTCTTCTGGTATGCCTAATAAAACGAATTTTGCGGTTGAATGTTTTAAGTTTTCTGAGGATATTGCCGCGTCGCTACGCTCCTCGCAAAGACGGTAGGTTTTCACATGTTGCCCTAATTTTTCCTCGCCATCTCTAAAGCTAATTTCTGAATCAATATCTCTTTGGGAATAAATTTTAAAGCTATCCATTATAAATTTCTCCGTTCAAAATAATGGTTTCTATTTGGCTTTGGCCAAAACTATAAGGTATAAAATTAATGGAAGGAATCGCTTTAGTTATAATTAAATTTGCTTTTTTACCAATGGCAACACTTCCAATTTCACTACTCAATTCCATTGCTGCAGCACCATTTAAAGTCGCTGCATTAATCGCTTCTTCGGGTAACATTTTTAATTTGATACACGCTAAAGAGGTTACAAAATTCATATTTCCTGAAGGCGTTGAACCAGGGTTGTAATCGCTCGCTAAAGCAACAATGGCATTTGAATTAATTAAGCCTCGAGCATTTGCAAAAGGAATACCTAAATAAAAAGAGCAAGATGGCAGCAAAGTTGCAATTGTATTGCTTTCAGCTAAACAATTTAAAACAGCAGAGTCGGTTTCTTCTAAATGATCCACTGAAACCGCGTGGTGTTTTACACCAATTTGTACCCCACCAGAAACTGACAATTGATTAACGTGTATTTTTGGTTTTAAACCATATTTAGCTCCACCGTTTAAAATTTGTTCAGTTTCTTCGATGGAGAAAAATCCCTTTTCACAGAATACATCAATATAATCTGCTAAACTTTCTGCGGCAATTGCCGGAAGCATCTCAGTGATAATTAAATCTATATAACCTTGATGATCATTTTTATATTCGGCCGGATAAGCATGAGCGGCTAAAAATGTGGCCTTGATAGGAATTAGGCAAGTGTTTTTTAATCGTTTTATTACCCTTAGCATTTTTAACTCACTATCAACCGTTAATCCATAGCCACTCTTAATTTCTAAAGCGCCAGTTCCAAGTTTAATTAAGTCTTTTAATCTTTTGCTAGCAGCTTCAAAAAGCTCTTCTTCAGTAGCCTTTTGTAATTTTGTTGCCGAGTTTAAAATTCCTCCACCTGCTGCGGCAATGTCCTCGTAAGTTTTACCTTCAATTTTCATTACAAACTCTTCTTCCCGCGAAGCGGCAAACACAATATGACTATGGCTATCACACCATGAAGGAAGAACATATTTGCCTTCGGCGGAGATTTGAGTTTGGATTGACGAAAGATGATTTGGGATATTTTTCATCTCCCCAAAATCTTTAATCATACCGTTTTCTATCAAAAGCCATGCATTTTCCAAAATAGGTAAATTCGTCAGTTCGCTACCGCGAAGACTTGATTTCTCTTTTGGATGTACACCTACAAGGCCTTTTATATTGGTGATTAACATTTGAGTTATAAGTTATAAGTTATGTGTTTAAGGCTTTCAACCAGCAACCTTTAACCCAGAACTCAATTTAATTCCAGCAATACCGGACAGTGATCAGAATGCAAAGCATCGGGTAAAATTTTAACGTTTTTAAGCTTATCTTCCATTTCTTTAGTAACCAAATGATAATCTATTCGCCAACCTAGGTTTTTACCTCTTGAGCCTGCTCTGTAGCTCCACCATGTGTAATGATGGGGGTCTTTATTAAAGTGCCTAAAACTGTCTATAAAACCATTCTTCAAAAACAACTCCATCCATTCGCGTTCTTGTGGTAAAAACCCAGAGGAATTTGCATTAGATTTTGGATTATGTATATCTATAGCTTGATGACAAATATTATAATCTCCAGAAATAATTAAGTTAGGATATTCTTTTCTAAGCTCACTAATATATCCATCAAAAAAACGCATGAACTCGTATTTTTTAACCTGTCTTTCATCTCCACTAGAACCAGAAGGCATATATAAACTCATTAAAGAGAAGTTATTAAAATCTGCTCTTAGAATTCTTCCTTCGGCATCTATCCATTCTTCGCCACATCCATAAGTTATGCTATTAGGCTTAATTTTAGTTAAAATGGCTACACCACTATATCCTTTTTTCTCTGCAGGAAACCAATAGTGATAATAACCTAGTTGTTCAATTAAGCCAATTATTTCTGGAATTTGAACAGTAAGGGCCTTAACTTCTTGCAAACAGATCATATCTGCGTGGGTTGCCTCTAGCCATTTAAAAAAACCCTTTGTAGTTGCAGCTCTAATGCCGTTTACATTATAAGAGATAATTTTCATTTATTTAACAGCTGCTTTTTTTAATGCCCTTTCCAATCTTCTAACTTCTTTTTTCTTTAAAATGCTTACCGTCATTTTAACATCTTCTATTGGGCGATCTCCTTTTCCAGTGGGAACATTAGCAATATTATCCACCATTTCTAAACCAGAAACTACTTCTCCAAAAACGGTATAGTTACGATCTAAATGTGGTGAACCTCCAATAGTTTTATAAACTTGACGTTGCCATTCTGGAATTTTAAATTTCATTCTTTTGATTTCGATATCATTTAAAGTTGAGTCATTCCATACTTTACCTTGCACAATGTAAAACTGAGAACCGCTTGATGCTTTTAAAGGATTAGAGGCGTCTCCTTCTCTAGCAGCAGCTAAAACACCTTTTTTATGAAACAGATTTTCATTAAATTCTGCAGGTATGGTGTATTTTGGTCCACCATTTCCAAGTGATGCTTCGGGTTTTGCATCTCTCGAATTTGGGTCACCGCCTTGTATCATAAATGCTTTGATTACTCTATGAAATGTTGTTCCGTTAAAGAAGCCTTCTTTAGTTAGTTTTAAAAAG
>JBBSRF010000118.1:0-7517 GCA_038243335.1 Sphingobacteriales bacterium | reverse complement strand
ATTCTGATGCCGGAATAGTATTCCAAACTCCAAAATCAACACCTTGTTGATCTTTTCGCACCATCCATCTTAAAAACATATTTAAGCGTTTACAAGTAGATTTTTGCAAAGGAGAAGAAATGTGTTTAAAAGTTCTTCTTGGGAAATCAGGTAAACTAAAAAAATAAGCTCTAAAATGATTTAGCGCTTTTTCTGCCGAAAAATTAGCAATAGAAAAATCATTAATCATGCAGGGTGATGATGACAATTCTATTGTAGATTGTTCAAAAAAGTCAGGTAAATAATCGTGATTAAAATATTCATTTCTTGGCAAAAAAGCCGTTTCTAAACTGTTTGAATTTGAATAATGATACTTAAAAAAAGAAACGAAATATAATAAATCTGTATCATTAAAAGTTCGATGCTTAAAGCCTAATAAACCTTTCAAATCATCATCGCCATGGTTTAGCATGAATTGATAAGGCTGGTTATCCATCCTTAAAAACAACTCATTACATTTATTAATAATCGTTTTACGTTGACCCCAAGCTAAAATTGCCGCAAAAAATGCAGCAATTTCAATGTCTTGTTTTATTTTATATTGATGTGGAATACAAATGGGATCATTTGCAATAAAGTTTGGCTGATTGTATTGCTCAACTTTAAAGTCTAAAAAATCTTTTAACTCAGAAGAATCCATCATATGCGCATCTAATCTTGATACTTTATACTAAGAAAGTGCTTGTTCCAAATCAGCTAATAAATCATCAATATCTTCTACCCCTACACTTAAGCGCAATAAATTTTCAGTCACGCCGACTTTTTCACGTTCTGCTTTTGGTATAGAACCATGCGTCATTGTTGTTGGGTGATTAATTAGAGACTCAACGCCACCTAAAGATTCTGCTAAAGTAAAAACTTTAAATCTAGATGCTATTCTGAATGTTTCTTTTAAATCAGCGTCTTTTAAAGTGATAGAAACCATCCCACCAAAACCTCGCATTTGTTTTTTTGCAATATCATGGTTTGGATGATCTTCAAAACCTGGCCAATAAATTTTATCAATTTTTGAATGATTTTTTAGATAGTTGGCTACCTTTTCTCCGTTTTCACAATGAGCTTTCATTCGTAAGTGCAACGTTTTTATCCCTCTTAAAACTAAAAAAGAATCCTGCGGACCAGGTGTGGCACCACAAGCATTGTAGATAAAGAACAAATCTTTATACAATTGTTCATTATTGGTTAATAAAGCACCCATCACCACGTCAGAGTGACCAGCTATATATTTAGTTACCGAATGCATTACAATATCTGCACCCATATCTGCTGGGTTTTGTAAATAGGGTGATGCAAAAGTATTATCAACCGTCAATAGAATATTATTTTTCTTGGTTATTTTAGCTACACCCTCAATATCAATAATACGCATTGTAGGATTGGTAGGTGTCTCTATCCAAACTAACTTAGTTTTATTATTGATGTAGGGTAAAATATTTTCTGGTTTTGATAAATCTATAAAATGAAACTTAATACCATATTTTGCATATACTTTAGTAAAAATACGATATGACCCACCATATAAATCATCACCTGTAATTACTTCATCACCCGGCTGTAACAACCTTAAAACCGTATCAGTTGCTCCCATCCCACTACTAAAAGCCAAGCCATATTTGCAATTTTCTAATGCAGCTAAACAATCTTCTAATGCTTTACGTGTAGGATTTGTACCACGAGAATATTCATATCCTTTGTGTTCACCTGGCGACTTTTGCCAGTAAGTTGAAGTCTGGTAAATTGGGGTCATTACTGCTCCAGTAGTTGGGTCTGGTTCTTGACCAGCATGTATAGCTTTTGTTGCAAATTTCATCTTTTATATTCTAATATTTTTAAGAAGATTAATCTTGGATAGGCAAATTAATCATTATTTGGAGTTTTTAAAAAAAATTATTGTTTTAAATAAATTCCTGTAAATTGGTGTTTTGATTTACCTCAGCATTGAATAGATAACCTAATCTTTTACCAGTTGGGTATCCACTAGCACTTACAATTGATTGTTTCTGATGCAATGTGATGTCTTTGATTTGTGCAAAACGCGGCAATTGTAAATCTGTATTTAAGCAGAGTAAAATAGATTTTTCTATAATATCAGTTAAAGTAGTTTCTGAAATCACAGCTTCTCCAAAGACTTCATATAAAAAACCTAACGAGCCTTCTCCCTCTACTAAGAAATGTTTTTCTTTATTGATTAAAATTCTAGCTAACAACGTTCCCTCATCAGCTAATCTATTGTACTTAACAGAATCGGCTAAAAAGTTATGGATATAAATTACACCGCAATAACTTAAAGAAGGATCTTCCTTAATATAACTTGTCTGAAATATAGAGTGTCCTTCTTCGAAATTAAACACATTAGTATGCATTGAGATTAAAAGCATATCACCTGAAAACTTTAATTCAGCTTCAAATTGCCCAGTTTCTCTATACATTAATTCAACAGACGGATCTTTTATAGAGTAATCTTGGTGTAAATTTGAAGCAGTTTTTGATAATACTTTTTTTAATAGACCAAAAACTTCCAATGTGTTTCTATAAATCTGTTGTTTTATAGAAGATTTACATTTTAATAATTCTAGTATTTTTTGATGATTACTCTTCTCCATAACCTATGTTTTTAGTAAGCTCTAGCAAATAAAACGCGTTGTGAAGACGGTTTACCTGTTACGATACAAACGCCATCTTCTTGTTTATTATTTAGAGGAATACATCTAATTGTTGCTTTTGTTTCTTCTTTGATTTGTTTTTCAGTCTCCGCTGTTCCGTCCCAATGTGCAGAAACAAACCCAGTTTTACCATCTAAAATTTCTTTAAATTCTTCGTAAGAATTGGCTTCAGAAGTATGTTCTGCTCTAAATTGGTGAGCCCTATTGTATATATTTTCTTGAATTTCTTCTAATAAATTAGCAATGTAAACATCTAAATTTTCTTGAGCAACTGTGAATTTTTCTCTAGTATCTCTACGTGCTAATTCAACGGTTTTGTTCTCCATATCTCTACCGCCAATTGCTAAACGAATAGGCACTCCTTTTAATTCATACTCAGCAAATTTAAAACCAGGTCTCTGACTATCTCTAGCATCGTATTTAACAGATACACCTAATGATTTTAATTTAGTGGTTAATTCATTTACAAAATTTGAAATATTCTTTAAATCTTCTTCTCCTTTATAAATTGGAACAATTACAACTTGAATAGGCGCTAATTTTGGAGGAAGAACCAAGCCCAAATCATCACTATGTGCCATAATTAAAGCTCCCATTAAACGCGTTGAAACGCCCCATGATGTTGCCCAAACATGTTCTTGTTTGCCTTCTTTACTTGTAAATTTAACATCAAAAGCTTTAGCAAAATTTTGACCTAAAAAGTGAGAAGTTCCTGCTTGTAATGCTTTACCGTCTTGCATTAATGCTTCAATACAGTAGGTATCTAAAGCACCTGCAAAACGTTCTGTTGGTGTTTTTTTACCTTTAATAACAGGAACTGCCATCCAGTTTTCTGCAAAATCTGCATAAACATCTAACATTCTTTCCGTTTCTTCTACTGCTTCATCAGATGTTGCGTGTGCAGTATGACCTTCTTGCCATAAAAATTCAGTAGTTCTTAAAAATAATCTAGTTCTCATTTCCCAGCGCACTACATTTGCCCATTGGTTAATTAACAAAGGTAAATCTCGGTAAGATTCTATCCAACTTCTGTAAGTATTCCAGATAATGGTTTCTGAAGTTGGTCTAACAATTAACTCTTCCTCTAACTTTGCTGTCTCATCAACAACCATATTACCATTGCCATCATTTTTTAAACGATAATGAGTAACGACAGCACACTCAGTAGCAAAACCTTCTACATGAGCAGCCTCCTTAGAAAAGAAAGATTTGGGTATGAAAAGAGGAAAATAAGCATTACTGTGACCAGTATCTTTAAATTTCTGATCTAAAACTGCTTGAATTTTCTCCCATATTGAATATCCATATGGCTTAATTACCATACAACCCTTTACAGCAGAATGCTCAGCCAAGTCGGCTTTCATAACAATGTCGTTATACCATTGAGAATAATCATCATTTTTACTTGTAATACCTTTGCTCATAACTATTTGGAACGCTTTTTGTGTTAAATATCTTGTATTTGTAGTTACAAATCTATAAATTTATACCTACAATTTGGTTGCACACACAAACAAAACTCACATATCATGAAACCTAACCAATTAATCACCACTATGCTCGCGGCAACAGCCTTGTTTGTTGCCTCCTGCTCCACCCCTAAATTGGCACAAAATAATGCCATGCAAGACGATGTTTACAATACAACTGCCAAAGCTAAAGAATATATAGCGCCAACTGCTGCTGATAATTATGATTTAGATAATACTGATGACAACTATTACAGCAAAAGTGATCCTAATTATGACATGGATTATTCTTCTAGAATAGAAAGATTTTATTATGGAAATCTTAATAGAGCTTATTATGATCCTTATTATAACTATTATGGATATAATTCTTATGGATTTAATAATTACGGATATAACTCACCTTACAGCCCTTATAGCTACGGATTTGGTTTAATTGGTTATTTTAGTAATTATTACAATAACTGGAATAATCCATATAATAATTGGGGATATTACGGTTCACCATATTATAATAATTACTGGGGTCCTTATTCATATTATAACCCATATCGTTATAGTGGAGGATATTATGGTGGTTACAACGGATACCCGTACTATGGAGGCACTGTAACTGTTAGAAATAATGAGAATTATAGACCGAGACCAACAAGAGGTAGTAACGATAATCAAAATTCTGGAAATAGATCTGGTTACGGAAGAACTAACGATTTGAACGGAGTTCGTACCACAAGACCTGAAAGATACAATCCAATGGGTAACAATGGTAATTCTTCAAGAACAAATGGAACATCTTCTGCGAGACCAACTAGAGGTAATTCTGGTAATAACTCATCTCAAGAACAATCTAGAACAAGATCAGAATCTAGACCGACAAGGAATGAAGCTTCTGCAAGACCAAATCCAACCTACAACCCTCCTACTCAACAAAACACTCCTCCACCTTCTAATAATAGAGGTACGGAAACTACTAGGCCAACTAGAACTGGAGGCAGAGGTTAATTTAATTTATAACACATACAAATGAAAAAATTCATTCTATTAATTACAGTAGTTATAGTAACTACTGTAAATATAAGTTTCGCTCAAGTTTTATTACCAACGTATTCTGGTGATGCCTTGCGCTTCTCACAAACTAATTACGGAAGCACTTCAAGATTCAAAGCTTTAGGAAACGCACATATTGGAACGGGTGGAGACATCAGTTCATTAAGTGGTAATCCTGCAGGATTAGGATTATTTACTAAATCTGAATTTACGTTAACTCCAGAGTTTAATAGTACTAATGCTGATGCAAATTATTTAAATAATAAATCTAAAACTAATAAAAGTCAAATCAATTTAAACCAAATTGGTGCTGTTTTTTTTACCCCATTTTATAAACAAAAAGGAGATAATATAAATAAAGGTTTGATTAGTGCTTCATTTGGTTTAGGATACAATAGAAATAATGATTATGGTATTAGCGCTGATTATAATGGTGTAAATACAACCAGTTCTGTATATAACATGTTTGATGGAGACAATGCACTAACAAAAGGAAATAATCAATCAGGAAATATTTCTAGATCAGGTTCTATTTCTGAATTTAATGTTGCTGGAGCTTTAAATATATCAAACCAAGTGTATGTGGGTGGAAGCATTGGCTTAATTGATTTAAGATTTATGAACGATATCAGTTTGTTTGAAAAAGGAACTGTTGAAAATTATAACGTTGGTTATTTTCAAAATCAAGACACTAAAGGTTCCGGTGTAAATGCTAGACTAGGAATAATTTTAAGACCAATAAACGAACTAAAATTAGGATTAAATATTCAATCACCAACTTGGTTTAATATTGATGATAGCTATGTTGTAAGTACAGATAATAATGCAATTGACGAAAATATTTATGACTTTAGCTATAATTTAAAAACACCATTTAAAGGATCATTTGGAGCTAGCTATGTTGTTATGCAAAAAGCGCTTATTAGTGCTGACGTTGATTTTATTGACTACTCTACAATTAGATTCTCTTCTAGTAATGGCGGGAATTTAACTCAAATTAATCAAAATAATATTGAGGTAAAAAATAATTTCAAAAGTGCGATTAACTATCGTTTAGGTTTAGAAATTAAAGCATCTAATCTTATTAGTTTAAGGGGTGGATTCGGGCTTAATGGTACGCCTTATAAAGATGATGATAATAACATTTTTGAAACCAAATTTTATAGCGGAGGTTTAGGGTATAGAAATGGGAATTACTCTTTAGATTTAGCCTACCAGAAAGTTCAAACAAATAGTACTTTCAGCCCTTATTTATTAAACGATTATAAAGAACCTGTGGCAGAAGTTAAGAATACCAATGACAATGTTTTCTTAACATTAGGCTTAAGATTTTAAAGAAAAATCCTTGAGAATATATCTCAAGGATTTTTTTATATCCCAAATAGGGAGGCGCCTGGTTCCCAAAATCTATCTATATTTTTTTCTACTTCAGCATCTTTAATTAATTCAGGTGCATGATGAGGTTTTTTACGAGCATCAATGATTAATGGACCATTACAACCCCAATGTTTGTTTAAGATAAAATCTTCAACCCCATCAATATCTGAAGCTGGATTACTTCTTGTAAATGCAATCCAAACTAAATTATTTATAGTTTCTGCTGTAAATTCAGCATCATCACAAACAATAATTAAAGGTAGCGTAGCTAAATTTATATTTTTTAATTGAGCCTTTAAAAGCACAATATCTTCTTTAGCCAGTTTTGTTTCTAAATATGGATTGGCTTTAATTGCTAAAACGCCAGGAATAGCCATTTTAAAACTTTCAAATTCTGCTGATAAACTAAAATCTTTAGGCAAAATGGTCATCAATTCTCTCCTCTTTTCCCCTGCCGCTGCAAAAACCACTTTAGAACCAGAATTTAATCCATCACCAGAATAATCTAGGGTATCAATTGTGGTATTGGTATGAAAATGTAAATCATTTTTTAAATCAATTCTTTCCAGCATATGCTGAAGAAATGCTGAAATATCATTTGAACTTAAACCTTCATTATCCTCTCTAGCTGCTATAAATAAATATTTGGCTAGACTTAATTGATTTTTACCTAAAATATGATTGGCTATAGTTAAAATCTCCTGCGGTTTTCTTTCCTTTAAATAAGGGGTATATCTTTCACTTCCAATAGCGAACAACAAGGGATGAACTCCTGCAGCATCAACCGCATTTACTTCTTTCAAGCCAGTGATTTCACTTGGCATTGCAGAGCCTGTTATTTCATGAATTAATGCCCCAAAACTAGTATCTTCTTGTGGCGGTCTACCTACAACATTAAAAGACCAAATCGCATCTTTTTTAT
>JBBSRF010000117.1:0-7525 GCA_038243335.1 Sphingobacteriales bacterium | reverse complement strand
GGAAAGGATGAAATTTTAGACGTGCCTTTAGGTACAATCATTAAAAATTCAGAAACAGGTGAAGTGTTATTCGAGATTACTGAAGAAGGCGAAACTCAAATTTTAACACCTGGCGGTAGAGGAGGTTTAGGAAACTGGCATTTTAAAACTTCAACACAACAAACGCCACGGTTTGCCCAACCAGGAGAACAAGGTATAGAAGAGTGGATGGTTTTAGAGTTGAAGGTATTGGCAGATGTTGGTTTAGTGGGATTTCCAAATGCAGGTAAATCTACCTTATTGTCCGTTTTATCTGCCGCAAAGCCAGAGATTGCTGATTATCCATTTACTACTCTGGTTCCGAATTTAGGTATTGTTTCTTACCGAAATGGGAAGTCTTTTGTGATGGCGGATATTCCTGGAATTATTGAAGGTGCATCTAAAGGAAAAGGACTAGGTTTTAGATTTTTACGTCATATTGAACGTAACTCTGTGCTACTATTTATGGTGCCTGCTGATACTAGTAGAACCATTAAAGAAGAATATGAAATTTTGTTAAATGAATTGAAAGAATTTAATCCCGAGTTGATGCAAAAGCCACATCTTTTAGCAATTACTAAAGCTGATATGTTGGATGAGGAGTTGAAAGGGGAGATGAGCAAAGATTTACCAAATCTTCCGTCTATATTTATCTCATCAGTTGCTCAAGAGGGTATTACTGAGTTAAAAGATATGCTCTGGAAAGCAATTAACGAAGAGGTTTAAAATAAAAAATCATTAAGAAGAAGGTAAGACTGAAAAATTTATTTCTTTAAGCCTTTACCCAATGATCAATTGAATTATCCTTCTATAATTCTATCCTTAATTTTTACTGCTGGATTACCTTGGTAAACGCTATAAGATTCTAAATCTTTTGTAGCAGTAGATCCTACAGCAAGTATAGCATGAGATTTTGCAGTTATGCCTGGACAAACAATTGCTCTAGCACCAATCCAAACTCCTTCTTCTAAAACAATTGATTTGGTAATCAAATCAAAATAAATGGTTTTATAATCGTGATTACCAGTTAAGAGCATAGCGTTTTGAGAGATACATGCATTATCTCCAATTGTAACTTGCGCTAAATTTTCTATTCTACATTCAGCTAGCCAAGCATAATCACCTACGGTTAATCTCCATGGATAATGAATATAGATATAAGGTTTGATACGAACATCTTTGCCTATTTTAGCACCAAATAACTTTAAAATAAAAACCAAAAGTGAGCTTACAGGAATTAACCCAGAGCGAAAAAATAGCATACTTGTAAAATACCAACATAATCTTTTAAAGGAAGATGCACCGGCATCAAAACCTTTTTGATTAAAATTTTTTTTAAGCTTCGTTCGGTTTTTCACGCTCTATATTTGAAACTGATTTTAATATTGGTGTAGTATTCTTTTTTATCCAAAAATAAAGCAATATAAAAATAATGATATATACAATGATATTGAATATCTCATGGTGATAAGTGAAATTATGTCTTTGAGATTTGAAAATTCTTAATAGGATGCCTAAACCCGCTATTCTTAATATATTTAGAATATAAATCATAATCATTCCAAAAATGAATAACCAAATTTTAGCTTTCAATTTTGCAGGAAATGCCAAAATAAATGCAGCTAAAAAAGACATTACACCTAAGCCTAAACAAGAATAGTTTACGCGTAAATAAGGACCATTAACAACCATCACATCCATTTCATTATGAATGGCGTAAAAGCCAACAGATTTGATTAACCATACTGCAGGTATAATTAGTGCATTTTTTAACCCTTGGATGTAATCAAAATTTTGAGCGACATAAGCATTATAATATCTGCTTCCTTCACTCATAACACTATTCATGAAAAGATTTCCCTGACTGAAAATAAAATAAATGATAATCATTTTTATTACAAAAAGAAATGCAGCCTTATTTGCTTTTTTTTTATGATTTAAATCATTCTCCATATTGATTAAAGATGCTAATTTTTTTATGAATTTGTTTTTTTTGACTTTATAATTTCTTTGATTTTAACATCAATAATTAATCTAAACCAAAATCCTTGTAGGAAGTGGAATAAAATCCCATTTGATCCATCAAGAATACCTAATTTAAATATTATTCTATAAATAAAGTATAAAAATGGCCTTAAGCCTAAAGGAAGTTTCCACCATATTTTTTTTAAGTAAGCAATTCGCTGATCTGGACTGCCCCAAAATTTTGTAGTATTGCTTTGCCCACGTAAATTAGATATGCGTTCAACCTCTTCCTGTGCAGTTAAATCACTGTATTTGTTATGCTTGGTAATCCAAAAGCTAATTTCATTTTCCTTTAAATTCTCTTCAATAATATGACCCTTTTTCCAAATTGCCGTTTGTCCATTTACGATGAATCGATGATCCATATTTTCATTCAAGTCTGAATAACCAACATGAGTTCTAAACATCTTTAATAGATATTTAGGATAAAAACCACCATGTTTAATCCAAGTACCTTTAAAATAATTTTTTCGGTTGAAATATATTCCATTAATAGCTTTAAAGTCATCACTTTTAAAATTCTTAAGTAAAGTTAAAAGCTCTGGTGTTACAATTTGGTCAGCATCTAAACCAATTGTCCATGGTGTACTGATATTAAAGTTTTTTAATGCAAAATCCCACTGTTTAGGATGATTGATGAATAGATTTATCTTAACCTCAGCTTTAAAGTTATATGCAATCTCCAAGGTGTTATCTGTACTTCCAGAATCTAAAATATAAATCTGCGCATTTAATTCCTCAATTGAGGCAAGTAATCTTAATAAATGAATTTCTTCATTGTAGGTGAGTATGACGAAACTAAATGCCTTATTCATCAATTATATTTTGGCTTTAATAACCATTGATTTCCACAAATATGGCACTCTACCGCAACCTATAAATTTAGTTATGGTAAAACCTTGTTCAATTAATAAAGCATTTAATTTTCTTCGTGACCATAACTTAATATGTCCACCATCCCATAATGGATCTGCATGTTGATCCCATCGCCCTGCAAGAGCTAAAGCCAAATTTTTAATGTATCCATGATATGGTGTTGTTAAAATAATTTCACCACCTCCATTTTTTAATAGAATTTTTTTACAAAATTTAATAAAACCTCTTGGGTCATATAAGTGCTCAATTACCTCGGTTGAAGTAATAGTATCAAAACTTAAGTGTTCAAGTTTTGCTGGTAATTCATCGACTGATAAATCTTGAACTGCAAATCGGTCTGATGAAAACTCACATGCCATTTTAATACCGCTTTCAGATGCATCAGTGCCAAAAGCATTGTAACCATTTTCTACGAAATACTTAACTAAAGATCCATTTCCACAACCCACATCTAATATTATTTTGTTAATTTTTGGATCAAGTAAATTGAGTATAGGTTTAGCAATATAACCATGAACATAAGTTGCTTCAGTATGGTTATAACCATAATCTTTATAATCTGCCATTAGTTAATTTGCGAATAAAGTGTGAAATATTTTTGAATTAAGTTTACGGTATCGAAATCTTTATTAATAATTTCTCGTGCTGTTTGCCTAATGAGCATCCTTAAATTAACAGATTCATGAGCATTAATTAAATTATATTTTATATTTTCTGATGTTAAATCTGTAATCCATCCTAGTTTTTTATCTTCTACATAATCCGCTAAACCTACTTCACTCGATAATAATGCTGGTGTGCCTACACTTAAACTTTCAACAACAACGTTAGCAAAATTCTCATTGTAAGAGGTAAGTACCATCAAATCATGTTTAGCTAAAAATATAAATTTATCTTCATTATTAATTTGTCCAATCCAATTGATACGATCATTGATCTTTAGTTTTTGTGCTTTTGTTTTTAAGCTCGCAATATACTTCCCATCACCTGAACCAGCGATATTCAAAATCCAATCAAACGATATTGATGATAAAGCTTCAAATAATAATTCTATTCCTTTTTTTTCTTCTATACGTGACAAGAAAATTAACTTTAAGGTTTTTTTTTCGTTTTGATCTAACAAATGATTTGAGAAAATAGGTTCTTTATTATTTCCCAGTTCAACTAAATTATGAATCACTGTAATGCTTTTTGGAGTTGTGATTGTTAATACATCATGTTTTTCTTTTTCACTAGTTACGTGAATATGGCAATACCTCAATAAATTTCTACCCAAGAATTTATGAATTATTTCTTTTGAAATAGAATTTCTGTTTGTCATAGAATAGGAAGTTAACATTCCTCTTGGCGTGAGAATAACAGGAATGTTGTACCATTTGGCTATTAAACAACTAAGGATAGACACTAAATTCCACCATGCATGAATGTGGATGATTAAATTATTATTGGATTTTAATTCAACATGTTTTAATGCTTCAGATTTTCGTTTTATAATTTGAGCTAAAATAATCCTACGTAAACTTAAAAGTAATATAGGAGAAAAATGTGTGTGGTCTTTTGTTAATCTTTTAAAGTAGGTAACCTTAACTCCATCTACAATAGAAGTTTTATTTGGTTTTACATTTAATTCTGATTTTCCATTTGCTGTAGTGGTGAATACTTCTAATTCAAATTCCTCCTTATTCTTAGCGCTCTGTTCTTTGCCTATTTGGGAGGCAGAGTTGTATTTAACCAAGGTCTCACAAAGTTTTGCAACAGACATTGTGGGCCCACCATAAATATAGGCTGGCTTATATGCTGCTGTTATTTGTAGAACTTTCATATACATTTAATTCAGTTATCGTACCAGTTCTTTTCAAAATCCACCATATCACATACATTGATATAAAACCGTAGAATACGTTATTAAGCAAGAATTCGAAATTGTTTCCACGCCATAAACTTTGGAAAATAGCATTGAAAATAACAATACAACCTAGTTCGTATCCACCAAACCATTCTTCAGCTTTATTACAAATCCATTGAGTAACCCAACCGTATAAAAAAATAGAAATAAATACTCCTATTAAACCTGCACTTACATAACCGTCTACTACGGGTCTTGTTTTTGCAGACACACTAGAAATTCTACTAGCTACCCCAGCTTCATAGACTCTTTCCATAGATAGTTTTTCAGTAACAAATTTATCTTTCCATATAAATCGTGGTATCAAAGCTAATGCAGAATTTTTTACGATTTCTAATCCATAATAATCTCTCTCTTCTGGGATGTGCTTTACAAATGCAGTAAACATATTTATTTCGCTGATGCGATTAGTTAAAAAAGCCCAATTATTTTCATCAATAACTGTTTGCTCGTTAGCTAATAATGCATCAAAAGCTTGTTCTCTAGCTTCTGCAGCTGATTTTTGACCAGACCAAGCTTCACTTCTTATAATTGAGGCGAAAGTTGGAAGGATATATAATAGGATGTAAATGATAGGAATAGCTAATGTTAAAATTAACCTTTTGTAATAAGGATATAGTAAAAAACTGATGATAATTACATTGATAATTATACTCTCTTTATATCCAGTTAAAGTAGATGCTAAAAAGTTAAAAATAAACAATCCTCCACCAAAAAACATGTATCCTCTCTTTCTTTGTACGATTCCTCTTACAAAAACGACCGCACTACAAGTAATGGAGATATTAATTAAGCCAAAAGAAAATTGAACTATACTAGATATTTGAGAAGTAATACCACCTAAAAAATAGGTGCCGACACAGAGCCAAATTAAAAAGAAATCTAAATCTAAATTTAATCTATATTTAATAATAGGGAATTGTTTTATCTGAAGTATCATACCAGTTACTAAAGCAGCATGGGCAAGCAAAGCCATTCGTTGACACTTGGCAATAAAATAGGTTTGATCATTTATTTTGAATGGTAATGCGCTTACTTTAGTGAAGTATTCATAGCCAAGATGATCCATAAAATAAAAAATAGAGGTACAACACATAAATCCTGCAAAGATTAATTGTATCAATACTATTGGTCGCATTACTTGATTTTTCAAAGGGATATCATGAGGTATAAATTTCACTTTAGAAAATAATGTCCAATAAAAAATGAAAAAACTGCCTAACCAAGCAACTATAAAAGAAGTTACTGGAAATATTTGAACAGTATATGCCAATATCCAAGGCACATAAATTAATATTAAAACTTTTTGTCTAGAAAAATTAGGAAATTTATCTGTTAACATAATTAACTATTGATTTAACCTGATGATTAAAACTCCAATCTTGGATGTGTTTTAGTGAATTCTCTCCCATTTTATTTAATGCTTCTTTATCATTTGTTAAAGCTATAAGTTTTTCTGTTAAATCTTTTAAATTGCCACTTTGAAAAATTTTTCCGTTTTCAGAATTTACTAAGTCTACTCCACAACCAACTTTATTGGAAACAATAACTGCTTTACCTGCTGCCATTGCCTCATTAACTGCCAGTCCCCAAGTTTCGCCAGGACCTTTAGATGGTAAACAAAATAAATCGCATGACTGATAGATAGCTGGCATTTGAGTTTGATTTTGAAAATCTAAGAAGTGAATATTTTTTAAATTTAAACTTGCTGTTTTATATTTTAATGATTTCTCTAACTCGCCATTGCCTACAAAGAGTAAGTGAAACCGTGCCTTTTGGATTTCTATTAAAGGGGAGCAGATACCTTTGGAAAGGATATCAACTTTCTTAACTTCTGACTTCTGACGTTGGATTTCTGATTCATAAGTCATCTCAATAAATGCTTCAAGTAATAAATCTGGATTTTTTTTCTGTTCTAATTTTCCAGCAAAGAGAATTATAATATCTTCTGATTTAATTCCAAATTCTTTTCTAATTAATTCGGCTTCTTGCTTTCGGTCGGCAATAAATCGCTCATTATCTATGGCATGTGGTGCAAAAATTAATTGATGTTCTTTTAATCCATACTTTTTAAAATAGGATTTATTTGCATTACCTACATAAAATGCTTTATCGACGTGACTATAAACCCATTTTAAAAATATGGGGCGTAATATACTTCTGAAATTGGATTGATGATCTAATATTGTGGAATCTCCTCTAAAATAAATAGGAATTCTATTTTTAAAATAGCGAATAATTTTTAAATGACTTTTGTAAGCCCAACCGTAGATTAAAATTGCATCTGGTTGATATTCCTTAATCTGCTGTATAGCATCTGGGTTAACAATTCCTTTAAAATGATGGCTACCTTTGCTTTTTGAAGTGTTTTCTAAAAACTCATAATTATAGTCATTTAATAAAGGGATGTCCCACTCTATTTTTTTTTTAAAACCATGATCATAATTATTCAATGACATATCACCTGCCGTATAAAATACTTTTAACTCTAATTTCTTTGCTATTAATTTAAAAACAGGGGCATAGTATTGTATAGGATGTGTAACTATAATAGCTAATTTTTTTGTCATTGTATCGCTAATATATTATCAGATTTAATGAGAATTGAATGTCCGTAATCTTTCCTAAGGTAATAAAAAATGCTTATATTTAATGTATGACACTATTAGAGTTTAGCGAAAAATTTCCAGATGAGCAGAG
>JBBSRF010000116.1:0-7603 GCA_038243335.1 Sphingobacteriales bacterium | reverse complement strand
AGTAATATTGGAATGTTCTATTTCGCTAACGGTACAGAATTGAATCAATTAAACTTACAAGCTGTTCAGGTTAAAGAATTTACCTTACGCAAAGATAAAATTAAATCAATTAATGTTGCTGTTACCGATACTAAGTTTGCAATTGAATCGATGTCTTTTGATAACGCAATTATTACTACCAACGGTAATTCTAAAGTGGAAGTGACTAAAAATGAGGAGCCAAAAACTGCTCAGATTTTTAAGAATTTAGTCATCAATACAAATGGCATTGCTGAGGTAAAATTCGATAATACTGTAATTAATAATTGCTCAGGTAAATTTTCTGATCAAACTCAAGTACAAATGCCAGCTGTTAATTTAAACCAGATGTATAAAAACTAAAATTATGAGATATATTATTACTATTGCCCTACTATTTACTTCTTGTTCAATCTTTGGCCAGAAATTAAGTGAAAACATGAAAGTAGCCTTTAAACAGGATGATGCTAAGTTGTTACTCTCAGCCTTAAAAGAGATTAACACTTCTATCAATGATTGTTTTCTTCTCGAAGAATATTCATATTCATTGCTTTCAATTAGTATAAAAATGAAGAAACCAATAATTTTTGATGCATTAATATTAAACAAAGCTGAGATTGATAAAATTTGCAACGACAAAACACCACTAATGTATGCTTGTAAGTATGGGCAATTAGAAATGGCAAAGCGCTTGATTAGTGCTGGGGCAATGATTTCATTGATGAACAAAAATAAAGAGACAGCTTTAGATTACGCTAAGAAGTATGAAAAGAAAGAATTAGAAACGTATTTGTTATCGTTAAAATCAATTAAGTAATGAGTCTTTATCTGCAGAAAAGCGAAGCAATCTTTCATACAAGATAGATTGCTTCGTAAGTTTCTCTCCGATAAATAGGAGCAAGCTATCGTAATGATGGATTAATTATAGGCTTAATATTCATCTGATGAATATATTAGCATACTAGTATTCAACCGATGATAATTATAAAGTTTTGTTATTCATAAACTCCACACTTGCTTTAATATCTGTTGCCAGAACCCTGTCTGCTTCATTAAAAGAAACAACTTTACGATATTCACTCACCAATTTTTCAATTTTAACTGATGATTTTTCTGGTAATCTTAATTCTAGTGCTTGGCTTGCTGTTAACAATTCTATAGCTAAAATTCTTTCTAAATTATCGCAAACACGCAAACATTTTGTAGCTGCATTTGCACCCATACTTACATGGTCTTCTTGTCCGTTACTACTTACAATGCTATCTACAGAGGCGGGTGTACATAATTGTTTATTTTCACTAGCTATAGAAGCTGCGGTATATTGCGTAATCATTAAACCTGAGTTTAAACCTACATTTTTAACCAGAAATGGAGGTAATCCTCTTGATCCAGAAATTAATTGATAGGTCCTACGTTCAGAGATTGAGCCTAATTCGGCCAATGCCAAACATAAAAAGTCTAACGTTAAAGCCAAAGGTTGTCCATGGAAATTGCCAGCAGAAATAATTAAATCTTCATCCGGAAAAACATTAGGGTTATCCGTTACTGAATTCATTTCTGTTTCAAAAACAGATTGTATATAGTTGATGCTGTCCTTACTTGCCCCATGTACTTGTGGAACGCATCGGAAAGAATATGGATCTTGTGTTTGTTTGGCTTCTCTGGCAATTAGTTCGCTTCCTCTTAACCAATCGCTTATATTTGCTGCGGTTTCAATTTGCCCTTTGTGTGGCCTAATTACATGACTTAAATTTAAAAAAGGATCGATTCTACAATCAAAAGCATCTATAGAGATTGCAGCAATTGCATCCGCCCATGCAGAGAACTGTTGCGCTTTTAATAAACAAAAAGTTCCGTAAGCGGTCATAAATTGGGTGCCGTTTATAAGCGCTAATCCTTCCTTACTTTGCAACATCAAAGCTTGCCAGTTTAGCTTCTTATTTAATTCAACACTACTGATTTTTTTATCCTCATACCAAACTTCACCTTCGCCAATTAAAGGTAAGGCCAAGTGTGCTAAAGGAGCCAAATCCCCAGATGCACCTAAAGAACCTTGTGTATAAATGATTGGTAAGATATCGTTATTGTAATAATCTACTAGCCGTTGTACGGTAGTTAAGGCAATGGCAGAATGACCATAACTTAAAGATTGAATTTTTAATAAAAGCATCAATTTTACAATCTCTTTTGGTACTTCTTGTCCAGTTCCACAGGCGTGGGATAACAATAAATTATGCTGAAGTTGAGTTAAATTTTGTGACTCAATTTTTATATGTTGTAAATATCCGAAACCCGTGTTAATCCCATAAATTGGATGATCAGAAGTGTTCAATTTATCATCAAGATATTTTCTACATTTTTCAATGCGCTCAATAGCTAATTCAGAAAGGCTTAATTTCGTTCTCTCTTTAACTAAGTGAGCTATCGTAGCTAATGATAATTCTCCTGAACCGATTTCATAATTCATCATTAATTTTATTTGGTTGAGCAAAAGTAACAATAATGATGAATAAAGAGTAAGGATAAAAGAGCAAGGAACAAGGATAAAAGTACAAAGAGCGATATTTTAAATCTGTAAATGATTGCTCTTTTACCCTTGTTCTTGGCTAGCTTTCTAATATGTCCAATTGTGTTAAAATATCTTCTTCGGTAATCGGGTAAGGTATATCATTCATAATATTTTGATAAACTGCCTCAAACAACTCCATATAATCACCCTTTGCTGATGGAATAATTTCTACTATTCGTTCGCCACTTTCTGTAACTAAAGTTAGTTTCCCAGCATCTTTGGGGTCTTCTATTCCATAACCTTCTGCAAATGGTTTCATTCCATTTAATAGCTGTACTTCTTGAACATCCGCATGGTTTTTACTGAAAGATCCTTTTGTACCATTAATTATGAATGCCTCTTTTATATCTGCGACTAGCATACTTGCAGTTAAAAAAACATACAAATCATTTGGGTAGCTCAATTCAATGGCTAAATAGTCATCAACCTTTGTATGAGCTCTGTTTTTACCTAATGTTTTGTGAAATTTTTCTGGTTTACCAAATAAACTAATCGCTTGGTCTAATAAATGTGGACCTAAATCGTATTGCAATCCGGTTGCTTCTACTATTTCTTCTTTAAAAGATTTTGGTCCTATTGCAGTTCTGTATCTATCGTAGCGAAAGTGAACTTCGATCAGTTTTCCTAATTTTCCACTTTCAATTACACCTTTAACAGCATTATATCCACTGTCAAACCTTCTATTTTGATAGACTAATGTTTTTTTACCAATTGACTTTGCTAATTCAAATATTTCTTTGGCTTGTGCTGAAGTGGCAGTAAATGGTTTTTCAACTAAGATATGTTTCCCTGCAATTAATGCCATTTTCGCATAGTTATAATGCGTAAAGTTTGGGGTATTGATAATCACTAATTCAATGGAATCATCAGCTATCAATTCTTCAACACTATTATAGCTTTTAATATTTGGGTACTTTTCTTGAGCCAATTTATTGGTACGTTCTACAATTGCTGTAAAATTAAATCCATTGTGGATGTTAATAAAAGGCGCATGAAATATTTTACCAGACATGCCGTAAGCCAACAACCCAGTTTTGATTTTTTTATTCATTAGTTACATTCGTGAGTTGAAATTATGCAATTTTTTAAGACTTTGGTTTATAAAAATTTTAATTTCTCCTCATTGTGAGGCACTGAGTAATCTTAAAGCGCATTACTGGCTTAGTAAGATTGCTTCGTGCCTCGCAATGACGAATGTTAAAGAAAGAATTTTATTCCTTCTTTAACAAAGCTAAAAATTTGACTTATATGTGCGTTGTGCTTTGCATGATAAAACTATATTTGTAATATGAAACCAGCGGAAATACATGCTAAATGGAAAGAATTACAGGTTAAAATCTCTTCAGAATTTGATTCTGATACACCAGATCTTAAAGTAATTTTATTTTTAATTGGTGTACAAGAATTAGGGAAAGGTCCTGGTAAGTACAGTAAAAGGCAAAAAGAAGAATTGATGCACATTGCAACATGCCGATTGTTAAGTGAAATGGGTTTTTACGAATTAGAAGGCTTAGATCAAGATGGATGGCCGCATTGGAAATTATTAAAGTCTGTTCCCGCTTATGCGATGATGGAACAAGAGTTATTACTTAAAGGTTTAGCTATAAGCTATTTCGAAGATATTTATTCTTAATAAGGCATGTCGTCCTCAATGAATTGAAGGATACCTATTAATGATATCTCTCTGTATCATATTGCTCAGAAATAGGAATGATAATTAAATTAAAAAACCCTGAAGTAAATAATTTACGACAGGGTTTTTATTAAACATAGGTAGATATAAATATTATTTGCCTTGAGCAGCAGCTTCTTTTTTCAAGTCGTTATTTGCAACGATTACGATTTCAACTCTTCTGTTTTCAGCTCTACCCATATCAGTTGCGTTATCACCAATTGGTTCTGCAAAACCTTTACCAATTGTAATTAGACGAGATGAGGGAACACCTTGTGAAACTGCATAAGCTTTTACTGCAGCAGCTCTTTTTTCAGATAAGTTTAAGTTATATTCTTCAGTACCACGACTGTCGGTATGTCCAATTACCTTAATGTCTGTACCTGGATATTGATTTAAAGAACTAGCTAAAGATTGAATATTAGTTTTAGCGGCATCTTTTAAACCAAATTTATCAAAGTCGAATAAAATACCACTATCAAATTTTACGATGATACCTTCGCCTTCACGAATTACTTCTGCATTTGGAATTGCATTTTGAATTTCAGCAGCTTGTTTATCCATACGTTTGCCAATAAAACCACCAGCTGTACCACCAACAGCAGCACCAATAATTGCACCTACCGCAGTATTTCCAGCTTTCTTTCCAATAATTGCACCAATAACACCACCTGCTGCAGCACCAATACCAACTCCTTTTTGAGTTTTAGTTAAACTATCACATCCAGAGAAAGTCATTAAACCAATAGAAAGTGCAATACTTACTGTAGCTATTTTAAATTTTGAAGTCATCATTTTAATAATTTTTTAGTTTTTTTTAAAAAAAATATATTCAAACGTAGTGCCAATTGTTACAAATGCGTGTTAATTAATTATTTATGATTTGATTTACAGTGTTTTATAGATTTAATGGCGTTTATATCGTATTATTTCACAAAAAAAAAATAAATCAAAAATCAAATACTGAATATTAAATTGACCATAATTCTATACATTAGTTTATTTCTTTATTCTGAAAAGTAATCTTCTAATTCTTTTAGCGAGTTTTCATTGGTTTGAAAATCTTTAATAATTAGTCCTTTCTCTAATAAAATAATTCTGTCGCAAACATCTGTAACGTGATTTAAATCATGACTAGAGATTAAAGTGGTTAATCTATGAGAGTTTTTTAATGCTTTGATTTGAGATTTTAACCTAATTTGTGTGGTTGGGTCTAAATTTGCGAAAGGCTCATCTAAAACTAATAAGTCAGGTTTTTGCATTAGAGCTGCAGCAATACCAATTTTATTTTGATTTCCCTTACTAAAATCGCGGATATATTTACTGCTATTTAAAATCTCACCATTGAAGAAATCCTCATATTTTTTTAAGTATTCACCAACGTCTGCAACACTTAAGTTGTGTAATCCACCGATAAATATAAAATATTCTTCCGGTGTTAAATAATCAATTAAAAAGCCCTCATCTAAATAAGAAGCAGTATAATTTTTCCAATCGCCATTTGTAGCAACATTTACTTCTTTAGATAAAATTTCGCCACTGTCAGGTCTAATTAAATCTAGCAAAAGCCTAAATAAGGTAGTTTTACCAGCTCCATTATTACCTACTAAGCCAACAGTTTCTCCATCACGGATAGTTAGATTGCTAATGTCAACTACTGTTTTTCCCGCGTATGATTTCTTTAATTGTTTAAATTCTAACATATCTTATTCTCTAAAGCCTTCGGCTATTTTATAACGATTTTTTTCAAACTTTTTGACTAATAAGTTGATCCAGAAATTACGCATGATGAGTGTAATTAATCCGAAAACTCCAATAGAAGCCAATCCCCAATAAGGTTTATTCATCAAACCAAAAGGTAAATAAAGTAAGATTGGTATTAATATTAATGGGATCCCTAAAATCCACTGTGTGGCACCAACACCTTGCCAATTAAAACTAGCACTTTTGGTAATGTCTAATCTTTTAAAATTTAATGTTGCGAAATAAAGTACAATTACCGTAGCAAAGCCAATATTGTATAAATAAGCTACAAGGTGCAGTAATAAAAGTTTGTAACTAATAAAACCATAAAAACCAGCTAAAATTGTGATCAATGTACAACTAATGGTAAATAACAAAAACTTAGCTTTGATAAAATTTTTGAAATCAATTTTATTCACTAACAGTCCGTCAAAGTGTGTGCTTTGCCATCCGAACATAAATTGCCCATAATTAATGATGGAAATTCCTGTCATGAATACAGCTGCGAAAAGCATTTTACCAAACTCGTTATTTAGAATCATCTGTTCTTTATAAAACAAGAATCCATAGGCTAAAAACAATAGGCCCATTAATACTGCGCTTCTTGAACGTTTATGTCTTAATATTAATTTAAGTTCTAAAGCAGCTAACTCTCCAACTTTGCCGAAACTGTTTAAAAAAGTATAATCTGTACTCACTTTTTTATCATCTTTAGTACTTAATTCTTCGGTATAAAGATTGTTCAATAAGTATTTAGAATTAAATATAAAAATCATTAATGCTGCCAAAGTAAATGCCAATGCTAAAAATGGATAATCTTTAATGCTTACAAACACAAGATTTGAAAATACCCTTACAGAGATGATGTTAAAATAATCTAATGCACCAAAAATAGCCACGAAACCCATAATAAAGCCGAAATAAGCAATGTTACTAATCGACTTTCTTTTAAGGTATAAAACGAGGTAATTGTTAAATATAGTTAAGGACAAAATAGATACGATATAAGCTATGCCAGCAAATGCACCATAGGTAGGTGTAATTTTGATGAAGATAAAAGGAATGAAAATAAATAGGGGTAGTATATTAAAGAAAGTAAATAATGATTTAATATTTAAGAAATTTATAATCGTTTTTTTCTGAATATTTAGGTGTAAATAAGGAATAATACTTAAAGTTGGCAACTCTTGAAGCTGTGTTCGCATCGCTAAATCAAACAAGAAATAATAGAGGATAAACCCGTTAAAAACTGCGATCACATTTTTGCCTGGAAAAAAATTCTCAATCATATATCCCATGCCAAGCCCTAATCCAATGGCTGCTGTAAGAAAATAAAGCATCAAAAACCCAAGTAAAATATTGGCAGCAATGCTTCCTGCTTTGTTTCGGCTACGCCAAAAAGATTTCCATTGATGACTCAAAAAAGTTGATAGCATATTAATAGTTGTATTTTTCTTTCCAATTCTGTTTCAGTTTCTCTCTTAATTTTTCTTCGGCTGGGTTTTTACCAGGATCATATAATTTTGTGCCACTTAATTCTTCTGGCAAATATTCTTGCGGAGAAAAATTGCCTTCATAACTGTGCGAATATTGGTATTCTT
>JBBSRF010000115.1:0-7648 GCA_038243335.1 Sphingobacteriales bacterium | reverse complement strand
CAGATGGATCTTTTACTTCTTGGAATATTACTAGTCCAAGAAACAGTGCCCCTAAATATTGGGATAATCCATATACCGAAGCATACGAAAATACTGCAAGTTCAAACAGTTCAAGAATATTTGGGTTTTTACAAGCTTCTTATTCAATTTTGCCTGAGTTAACTATAGACTTCGCGGCAAAAGGAAATTATTCTAACGGTAGAGGTGAAAGTAGAACTGCTTCAGGGACTTTAAATCTTGAAAGATACGCAACTAATCAATCTCGTTCTAGAGAGAATAACTATGTGATTGATGCGATGTACAAAAAGCAATTTGGTGAATTCTCATTTAATGCTGGTGCTTATGGAGAATTGCGTATCAATTATGGAGAAAATATTGATGCTAACACTGTTGGTGGTTTTACTGTGCCTAGGTATTATAATTTATCCGCTTCAAAAGATAGACCAACTTTAACAAGTGATATAAATAATAAGAAAGTAAGAAGCATATATGCATTTGGGTCCTTAGGTTATAAGAATTTCTTATTCTTAGATTTAAATATTCGTAACGACTGGTCTTCATCATTACCATTAGCTAATAACTCTTATTTATATGGTGGTGGTTCATTGGCATTTGTTTTCACTGATTTATTGCCAAAAAGTGATATTTTCTCTTTCGGTAAGGCTACTTTTGCTTATGGTAGAACTGGTTCTGATATTGGTGCATATAATATTTACCAAGTTTATAATTCTGCAGGTTTTTATGGTACACAGCCATCATTAACTATTCCGAATCGTATTCCAAATGAAAATTTAAAACCTGCATTATCTGATGCATTAGAAGCTGGTATAGAATTAAAGTTCATGAAAAATCGTTTAAGATTAAATGCGAATTATTTTAATCGTACTTCAAAAGATCAGATTTTATCTGTTTCTTTACCATCAACCACAGGTTTCTCATCTGCTTTAATTAATGCAGGTGAAGTTTCTTCACAAGGATTGGAATTTACTTTAGGAGGTACGCCGATTAAAACAAAAGATTTCAATTGGGATTTGAACGCTAACTTTTCGAGAATCACGAATAAAATTGTTGAATTATACCCTGGGGTAGATAACTTTCCTTTTGCCTCTTTCGGTTACACGGGTACGCCTCGTATCAATGTAGAACGAAGAGTAAATAGAACATGGGGTGAAATTACTGCTGATGCTATTAAAAGAGATGCTAACGGAGTTGCCGCCATTGATGATGATGGTTTCCCGTTAATTGAAAAAGACAAAAATTTAGGTTCATTCGTGCCTAAAGTAGCAGGAGGTTTAACTTCTACTTTCAATTACAAAAGATTTAGTGCAGGATTTTCAATGGATTTTCAAGTTGGAGGTAAATTATTTTCAGTAACTGAAGGTAACTTAGAAGGTTCTGGTTTAGCAGCAATTACTGCCGGATTAAACGATAAAGGTAACCCGAAAAGAGATGCTGTAGCTGATGGCGGGGGTATTTTAATTCCTGGCATTCGTGAATCTGATGGTAAAGCAAATTCAACTTACATTGATCCACAAGATTATTATGAAGGTCACTTGCCATATGTATGGGCAGAAAGAACTCACGATGCTACTTATGTAAAATTAAGAGAGGTTTCATTAGGCTATAGTTTGCCAGTTAACTTAATTTCTAAAATTAAGGCTCAAAGAGCATCAATTTCATTGATCGCTCGTAACCCATGGTTAATTTATAGTAAATTAAGAGGTATAGATCCATCAGAATCTGCTGGTAACTACAGTGAAGGTGGTCAATTGCCAGGAACTAGAACCATTGGTCTTAATTTAAAAATTACATTCTAAAAATTAGAAAAATGAAAAAAAGATTTTTAAGCTATATCAGCGTAATTGCAATTGCTTTAATTGCAAGCTGTAAACCTGGAGATTTTGGCGACATAAATGTTAGCCCAAATGATCCTTCAACTGCCCAGACTTACTTATTACTGACGAACTCAGAGCGTCAAGTAGCTGGTTTAGTAAGTTCAGTAACTGCAAGACTATTTACTCAACAAAATTCTGAAATGCTTTATACCTCAGAATCTCGTTATAATCTTAAAGTCTATAGTTATGCAGCTGCATATAATAATATGTTAGCAGATTTAACTTTGATTATTAAGTTAAATACAGATGCAGCAACAAAGGGATTGCCGAATGTGATCTCAGGCGGTTCTAATGCAAATCAAATTGCTACTGCTCGTATTTTAAAAGCATTTGTTTTTCAATCAATGTCAGATCGTTGGGGAGATATTCCTTATACTGAGGCATTACAAGGATTAGCAAGTCCACTGCCTAAGTTTGATACTCAGCAAAGCATTTATACAGCTTTGTTTAAAGAGTTAAAAGAAGCACAAGCTCAATTTGATGGTGGCGCCGCCACTAAAGGTGATTTTATTCTTGGTAATTCTTCCGCAAAATGGAAAAAATTTGCTAATCAGATTAGAATGAACATGGCTTTGCGTTTATCTAAAATTGATCCAACAACAGGTAAAGCAGAGTTTAATACTGCTTTAGCTGATGGAGTTTTGGTGTCAAATGCAGATAATAGCTTTTATCCTTACTTAGCTGAAAGCGCAAATGAGAACAACATGTATAACAACTACAATGTTGCCAAACGTTATGATTTCTCCATCAGTAAAACAATGGTAGACTATTTACAAACAAATAGTGATCCAAGGTTGCCTGTATATGCAGAGAAAACTAGTGCTGGTACTTATGTTGGAATGCCTTATGGTTTAACACAAGCACAAGCAGGTGCTTATAGTGTAGGTGGATTTAATGCTGCAGGTACATTTGTACCAGGTAACGTTTCTTCTTTCGGAAACAAATTTAGATTGCAGAATTCTCCAGTATCAATCTTTACTTATGCTGAGAGTAGATTTGCAGTTGCAGAAGCCTATAAGTTAGGCTGGATTTCTGGTGCGCCTGATGACGTAAATGCTGCTGTTGCTTATAACGCTGGTATTACTGCATCTTTAGCACAACATGGTGTAACTGATGCGGCAGTAGTTTCAGCATTTTTAGCCCAACCAAATATTGTTTATGATCCAGCTAATGCGGTTAATCAAATTATTTCTCAGAAATGGGTGGCTAATTACGAAGGTTATGCATTTGAAGCTTGGGCTGATTGGAGAAGAACAGGTTTCCCTGTTTTAACACCATCTCCTGTTGCTCAAAATCTTGGTGGTCAAATTCCTAGAAGATTAGGTTACACTACTGATGAGAAAAGTTTAAACTCAGCAAATTATGCTATAGTTATTGCTAGACAAGGTCCAGATGAGTTAAATACTCGTGTATGGTGGGATAAACTATAAATTTTTAAATATTAAATTAAAAGGGCAGATTAAAATCTGCCCTTTTTTTGTTAAATTTAATTTATGAAAAACAAAAGCATCTATATTTTATTTATAACAGTTTGTTTAAGTGCACTAAATGTTCAATTTTCATTTGCTCAAATATCTATTAATAATGTAATGGGTAATAAAATTCGCAATACAGAAGGTTATGAAGGAATAGAAGGTTCACCATATTTCATTAACGATTGGTTAACAGCAAAAGTAATTTTTGCTTCGGGAGTAAAAGGCGAAGTTGAATTTGCAAGATATGATTTAATCTTAGATCAACTTTTCTTCTCAAATGCTAAAAAAGTTGATGTATTTGCTTTTGCAGAACCTGTTACTGCATTTACATTAAGAGGTGCTGTATTTCAAAATAATTTTCCATCAATTGGTAATTTTACTAAGGATAATTATTTTCAAGTGATCGTAAAAGGAAAATTTAGCTTATTAAAAAAAGAAGAAAATCTAGTTTCAGAACGCACAGCAGTTGGTACGCCGTCTGTGAGGTATTTTCAAAAAATACCAAGATACTATATATATGATGGGGCTAAAATGTCTATTGTTAAAACTGATTCTAAATCAATAGCGCCTGCTTTAAATGTAAAAAAAGAAGATATGGACAGGTATGCTAAAGAGAATAATTTGAACCTGAAGAATGATTCTGATTTAAAGATAATTTTTGAATATTTTTCAAAATAATTTAATCTTGTTTAAAAAAAATAGGCGCTACAAAATGTAGAGCCTATTTTTATGGTATAAAAATATCAGTTTTTAATTAATCTTGAGCGTGTACACGAACTTTAAGGCCGTCCATTGCAGGGCTTAATTGTAATTGGCAAGCCAACCTGGAGTTAGGTAATAAGTCTGGTAAAGTATCTAATATGGAATACTCAACTGCTGTCATTTCGTCTAATTTGTTTTCACCCCCCATAACATCTACACAGCAGGTGGCGCATAATTATTGAAAACCTCTTTTTTATATGATCATTAAAATGATGATTTAATATTTTTCTTATTGAATTTTACCCTAAAGTGGATTTTTATCTTTGATAATTATTAAAAACATGACTTATGCTCGCCCTAATTTTCCCCCTCTTAAAACTTGTTAACTATTGAAGTAATCATATTACGAAAAATGGCACTCAAAATTTTCTGAATGCCATTTCTAATGAATAATAATAATATCCTTGTTATTTATTGTATCCTGGATTTTGGGTTAGATTTTGATTCAATTCAATCTCTTTACTAGGTATAGGATAAAGTGCTGCAGTGGTATTCCATTTTGCTCCTTTTAAAGCACCCAAAACTGCATCAGCTCTTCCAGTACGAACTAAATCAATCCAACGATGCCCTTCAGAGAAAAGTTCTAATCTTCTTTCTTTTTCCACAGCTAATAAAACATCTGCTTTAGATAAACTCTTAGACAAAGCCACTAATCCAGCTCTAACACGTATAGCGTTAACATCGTCCATAGCTTCACTTGGTTTATCTAATTGTGCTAATGCTTCAGCTCTTATTAATATCATTTCGCTTAAACGAATCAATACCATGTCCTCAGCTAATGAAGAATTAGTAGGTGTAGCCCTCAATTTGTACTTAAACGGATAATAAGTTGTACCTATTGTGCCAGTAAATGTACCCACCCAGTTTGTTTTTCTTAAATCTCCAGCTTCAAATGTTTTATAAAGATCTGGTGTTACATTATAAATGGTACGTACTGTTGGCAGATAAAGAGTTCCTGCATAAGTGTAATTGACACTGGTTTTGTTTGAACCCTCGCTACTTATAGCTAAAATGGTCTCTTTGCTCACACGTTGAAAAACTTTTGATACCTCTTCTAGAGCCAAACTTCCTTTTAATGAACCGCTAATTAATTCACTTGCAGAATTTGAAGCAGCTAGCCATTGTTTATTATAGAGATAAACACGAGCTAAAATTGCAGTTACACTTTTTTCGTTTACATATAAATTAGATTTTGTAATTCCCTTAAAAGCAAGCTTTGCATCAAGTAAATCAGCAATGATTTGTTTATAAACCTCAGCTTTTGGTGTTCTTGGTAATGCACTCGAATTTTTAACATTACTTGTTAAAACTAATGGTACATCACCAAATAAACTTACTAAATTCATATGTGCCAATGCTCTAAAAAATTTAGCAGTTCCAAATGCCTCTGCTTTTACTGAAGCAGAAATTTTTGTTGCTTTTTCTAAAGCTTCCAACATTAAATTTGATTGGTAAATTGTTTTATAAGGTGCACTCCACATTCCTCTATTAGTCGTATTCTCAACTTGAATACTATTGTCAAGAAACTGATCATATGCTGTAGTATAATAGCTAATTTCATCAGCTGACATGCCTGGAAATAAGTGACTGTCTGTATCATAATATCCGCTACCAACTATAAAGTTGTAACTGTGGAGACCTGCAATGTTAGCCCTAACCAATTCATCCGTATCGTAAGCAGTGCTAGCCGTAAAACTATCTATTGGTGGAGCTACCTCTATAAACTTTTTACAAGAAGTAAAAAGGATTGCTGTAAGCCCAGTAGATAATAAGATTAATTTAATATGTTTAAATTTCATATTCTTTTTTTAAAAATTAATGTGAGAAAAAGATTAAAGAGAAACATTAACACCAAATGTAAATGCACGCATTGGTGGAGTGCCGGTACCTGGAGTTTCTGGATCAAAACCTTTATATTTTGTTAGTGTTAATAAGTTTTGTCCTAAAGCATAAACTTTAATGTTTGTTAATTTAAGTTTACTTACGATATCTTTTGGTAAAGTATAAGATAAAGAAACATTCTTCAATCTTACATATGAAGCATCTTCAATACCTGCAGTTGATAATCTATATCTATTATACGCAGTATTAAATGCACCACTGTTTACCGATGATAATCTAGGTTTAGTAGCAATATCACCTTTTTGACGCCAAACTCCGTCTAATAAAAATTCTGGTAAATTATAAATAATACCTGGTTGTGAAGCGTTAGAAGAATTGATGTAACCGTTAGCATAAGGTTTTTTAGTAAATTGGAAAAATACGTCTAATTCTATCCCTTTATAGCTAAATGTATTACCGAAACCTCCATAAAACTTTGGATCAGAAGAGCCATAACTAATGTAGTCACCAACAGAACTGAAAGCACCATTTCCATCTTGATCTTTCACTAATGGTGTACCAGTATCAGGATCAATACCTAAAAACTCGTAACGACGATATACGTTAACAGATTTACCAATTTCGTAGCTATTTGAATAAGAGCTTTTAGCCAAATCTGGGAATGACAATAAAGTATTTTTTATTGCAGTAATATTAAAACTTGTAGACCATCTAAATGCTTTTCCATTAAAATTAATGGTGGTAATATCAAATTCTAATCCTCTATTTCTAATCTTAGCATCAATATTTGCGGTATAAGATGTCCAACCAGTTTGGGAAGACAAAGGATAGCTTACTAATTGATTGCCAGATACATTATTAAAAAAAGCTGTTGTTGTGGCTATTCTGTTGTTAAAGAAATTCAATTCTGCCGCAACTTCAAATTTTTTGTTTGTTTCCCAACCAAAATCAGGATTACCTAGTCGGTTTGCATATAAACCTGAATTGAAATTGTACTGCTCAGAAGTTGCTTTAAAGGTTTCCATAAATTGGTAATTACCAATACCATCATTCCCAGTAAGGCCGTAACTCGATCTGATTTTAGCTAAAGAGATAAATTTAAAGTTATCTTTAATAAAGCTTTCATTTGAAGCAATCCAAGCACCACCTATTGCCCAAAAATTACCTAGCTGTCTTGAAGGTCCAAATCTTGAAGACCCGTCTCTTCTAAAAGTAGCATTAATGATATATTTATCATTCAAATCATAACTTAATCTTCCAAAGATTGAATTAAACTTATATTGGTTGTAGGTTGTGCTATAAGTAGGTACTAGACCAGCTGCAGATAAAGCATCCATTAAATTTTCAGATGCAAAATTTCTTCCTGTAACTGATTGACCACCCGCCTTTGTTTCTTGAAAAGTTGAACCTAATAGTGCGGTTAACTTACCAGGGCCAATTTTCTGATTGTAATTGATTTGCGGTTCTATATTGTAAGTATGTTGATAGTCATTACCAAAAGTGGCAAAATTCTTATAATCTAAATTTGAATTTGGATTTAAATAAGGATTTTTATATTTTTCTACACCACGATAATCTAAACGAGTAAAACTAGCATCAACTTTTACCTGAAGGTTTTTTAAAATTTTATAACCAATAGTGGCGGCCCCTATAAAATTAAAGTTAGATAAATCT
>JBBSRF010000114.1:0-7691 GCA_038243335.1 Sphingobacteriales bacterium | reverse complement strand
ATTAACAGTTGATGTAGAATTTATTCAATCTGAGTTAGATAAACGTAAACCTGGCCAATCTAAAATTACTACACAACGTAAGGAAAGTGATTTGGTTCAAATTTTATCAGGAACTTTTGAAGGTAAAAGTACGGGTACACCTATCAGTTTATTAATTCCTAATGAAGATCAACGTTCAAAAGATTATGGCCACAATATAAACGTTTATCGCCCTTCTCATGCAGATTATACTTATGATGCTAAATACGGTATACGTGACCATCGAGGTGGCGGAAGATCATCAGCACGCGAAACTGCAGCCCGTGTTGCGGCTGGTGCAATTGCAAAATTATTATTAAAAGAAAAAGGAATTGAGATTTTCGCTCATGTAAATGCAGTTGGACAAATTAATGCGCCAAACTTCAATTCAAATAATTTACCTGAAGCATTAACGATTAGAGAAGAAAACATTGTAAGATGTGCTGACCCTGCAACAGCAAATCAAATGATAAATCTTATTGATTCTATTAGAAAAGATGGGGATACTGTTGGCGGAAAAATAAGTTGTGTTATCAAGAATTGTCCTGTAGGCTTAGGTGAACCAGTTTTTGATAAGTTACATGCAGATTTGGGGAAAGCAATGTTGAGTATTAATGCTGTGCATGGGTTTGAATATGGCTCTGGTTTTGCAGGTAGTGAAATGAAAGGTTCAAATCATAATGATCTCCCTATTCCAAACCCTTCCCCAGAGGATAAGGGTTTAAATACAATTACAAATAATGCTGGTGGTATTTTGGGTGGAATAAGTAATGGAATGGATATTAACTTCGTAACTGCTTTTAAACCTGTGGCAACAATTATGCATAATCAGCAAACAATAAATGCTGCAGGAGAAGCTGCGGAAATAAAAGGGAAAGGTAGACATGATCCTTGTGTTGTACCAAGGGCTGTAATTATTGTTGAGGCCATGGCAGCCTTAGTAATTGCAGACCATCTATTAAGACAAAGAAGTAACCGACTTTAATATTTATATATGAAATATTTTATTATTCTATTTCTGATTAGCACATCAGCATTTGCACAGAACTTTAACGCTGAAATAACAAAGCATCGTGAAAATTATAAGTCAGATTTTATTAAAGATCAAAATTCTCCTTTAAAAGAAAAAGATTTAGAAAATCTACACTTTTTTGAAGCAGATAGTAATTATCAAGTAAATGCAAATGTAATTTTGTTAAAAAATCAAAAATCTTTTCAAATGCCAACGTATGATGGAACGAGCAAAGAGTTTATTCGCTATGCAAAAGTGCAGTTTAAATTAAATGGTAAAGATTTAGAACTAACACTGTACAGAAATATCGGATTAATGGTTAATCCACTTTATAAAAGTTTACTATTCCTTCCATTTACCGATGAAACTACAAGTGTTATTACTTATGGTGGTGGTCGGTATATTGATTTGGATATAAAAGATATTCAAAAGAAAAAGATTACTATCGATTTTAATAAGGCTTACAACCCTTATTGTGCTTATAGTGATGGTTATAGATGTCCTGTTCCACCAGAAGAAAACGACTTACCAACTCTTATTTCTGTTGGAGAAAAAAACTATACTGGCGAAAAAAAGCATAAATAAAATGAGCTAATTCTAATACAAAATGGCTCTGAATATCACATTCAGAGCCATTTTTATTGGTATTAAATTTTATATTATTTAAATATTGCAGGATACTTTGCACTATTATTTTCAGTCATAATTGCATAAACTGCTTCAATCACATCATCAACAGATGGCTTACTAAAATAATCACCATCAGAACCATATGGTGGGCGATGTGCTTTTGCCGTTAAAGTTTTAGGCTGTGCATCTAATAAATAATAGCCTTCCTGCACTTCTAAAATTTGCTGCAGAATAAAAGCACTTCCACCACCCGGTACGTCTTCGTCAACTACCAATAATTTATTGGTTTTTTGAAGTGATTTTTTACACAGTTGATCAATATCAAATGGTAATAGTGTTTGTGGATCTATAATTTCAATAGAAATACCTAATTGTTCTAATTCTTCAGCTGCTTCTTCAACAATTCTAAGTGTAGATCCATAACTTACAACAGTTAAATCTCTTCCCTCTCTAATAATTTCAGCTTTACCTAAAGGAACTGTAAACTCACCAACATTATCTGGCAATTTTTCTTTCAAACGATATCCATTTAGACATTCGATAATTAAAGCCGGTTCATCTGATCTAAATAAAGTATTGTACATACCTGCAGCTTGCGTCATATTACGAGGAACACAAATGTGTAAACCACGAAGTGAACCTAAAATCATTCCAATAGGTGAACCTGAATGCCAAACACCTTCTAAACGATGTCCGCGAGTACGAACAATAACAGGAGCTTTCTGACCAGCCTTTGTTCTATAAGATAAACTAGCTAAATCATCACTTAATATGTTTAATGCAAACAGTAGATAATCAAGATATTGAATTTCAGCAATTGGTCTTAGACCACGCATGGCTAAACCAATCCCTTGACCAACGATTGTCATTTCTCTGATTCCAGTATCAGTAACCCTTAAATCACCAAATTTTTCTTGCAAACCTGCAAATCCTTGGTTTACGTCTCCAATATTCCCTAAATCTTCCCCAAAAGCAACTAAACGCTGATCTCTAGCAAAATTAGAATTAAAACATGCATTTAATAACTCCCTTCCATCAATCATTTTACTGGTTTCACTGAACACTGCTGGTACATGATTAACTAAAAAAGGACTTTCTTTTCCATCAGTAAATAATTTAGAATTATATTTTTCTTCGTTAAATTCAGCATATCCTTCATACCAATTTAACAATGCATTTCTCTGATCAGAGGGTGTGCCAATACTCAAACGTAAAGCTTTTCTAACTGCAGACATCACTTCTCTTCTCTGAGCATCAGAATTTGCTGCCAATTGATTAGCTATCTTAATCAATACTGTATTTTCTTTTGAAACAGCATTAATCAAATTAATTACTTCACTCTTTTCCTTTTTAATACCCTCTAGAAACTCGTTCCAAGCTTCTTTTTGAGTCTCTTTTACAAACTTCTTTGCAGTTTCTTCCAATTCCTCTAATTCCTGCGCAGTTGATATAGCAGATTCAATCATCCACTTGCGCATTTGTAAAATACAATCGTATTCTTTTTCCCAAGCTAAACGATCTTTATCTTTATAACGCTCATGAGAACCAGAAGTAGAGTGACCTTGAGGTTGAGTGACCTCTGTAACATGTATTAAAACGGGTACGTGTTCATCACGACAAACGTCAATAGCTTTTTGGTATGTTTCGCATAAAGCGGGGTAATCCCAACCGTTTACTTTAAAAATCTCGTAGCCATTGGTGCCTTCTTCTCTTTGAAAACCTTTTAAAATTTCAGAAATATCCTCTTTTGTGGTTTGATATTTTGCAGGTACTGAGATTCCATATCCATCATCCCAAACCGAGACAGCCATTGGTACTTGTAGCACACCAGCAGCATTAATTGCTTCAAAGAAAACACCTTCAGAGGTAGAAGCATTACCAATAGTACCAAAAGCAACTTCATTTCCATTAACTGAAAAATTCTTTAAGTAATCTAGCTCTCTATTTTTTCTAAATAGTTTTGAAGCATACGCTAAACCAACTAATCTAGCCATTTGAGCACCTGTTGGTGCAATATCTGAAGAACAATTTTTAATAGCTGTTAAATCTTTCCAAGAGCCATCATCATTCAAAGAACGTGTCGCAAAATGGCAATTCATTTGTCTTCCTGCTGAAGATGGATCAGCTTCTACTCTTGGATTAGCATATAATTGAGCGAAAAATTCTTTTATGGTAGAAATTCCTGTAGCAAATGCAAAAGTTTGATCTCTGTAATAGCCAGAACGCCAATCTCCTTTTTTAAAAGCTTTAGCCATTGCGATTTGTGGCACTTCCTTACCATCTCCGAAAATACCGAATTTAGCTTTACCAGTAAGCACTTCTTTACGTCCTAACAAACTAGCCTGTCTACTTTCATAAGCAATCTTATAATCGTTTAAAACAATAACTTTAAAGTCGTCAAAGCTTAATTCTGAGGCATCGATCTGAGTAGTGGTAAGTGTTATATCTGACTTCATACACGAAAATGGTTAGACTGCAAAGATACAATTCTTTCTAATTATGCATTAACTTACACAGCAAATAATATTTGGAATACTTTTTGTATTAACATATAAAACATTATGTTTGTTTAAATCAAAAAGTAATTATGAAAAAGTTAATTTTAATGATAGCGTTAGTTTTAGGGGTTGGTGTAGGTGTAAACGCACAAACAAAACCCGCAGAGTTTAAGTTCGAAGCAGAAACTCATGACTTTGGTAAAATTCCATTAAATAAAGCAGCTGTTTATATCTTTAATTTTACAAACACTGGAGATTTACCTTTAATAATTTCTAAAATAGAGACTACTTGTGGTTGTACAGTAGGCGAATACACCAAAACACCTGTTAAAAAAGGAGAAAAAGGTTTTGTAAAAGTTACCATGACACCTGCTGGAGTAGCTTTACCTTTTAATAAAGCCATTACCGTAAGTTCTAATGCACGTACCACTACAAAAGTATTGTACATTAAAGGAGAATCAGTAGAATAAGAATAAAGTAAAATTTATATAGATTTTTAATAAAAACCTCGTAATTATCACGGGGTTTTTTAATTTTGTACTATGCCAAAAATCTCAGACAAAGGGTTTAACATGCCCGCTTCACCAATTAGAAAACTTACTCCTTTTGCAGACAAAGCCAAAGCTGCTGGTAAAAAAGTATATCATTTAAATATTGGCCAGCCAGATATCGCTACACCAGAAGGAATGTTGAACGCTATTAAAAATATAGATTTTGATGTTTGGGCTTATACGCCATCTGAAGGAACATTAAGTTATAGAACAAAATTAACTGAATATTACAACAAATTGGGCTACAATATCAAGCCAGAAAATATTTTAGTTACGGTAGGTGGTTCTGAGGCAATTACTATCGCAATGCAAACCTGTGTAAATGAAGGTGATGAAATTATCATTCCAGAGCCTTTTTATGCAAATTATAACGGCTTTGCTTGTATGAGTAATGTTGTTGTTAAGCCAATTTTATCTTTTATAGAAAATGGTTTTGCCTTACCTCCTATTGAGGAGTTTGAAAAACTAATTACTGCTAAAACTAAAGCAATTATTATCTGTAACCCTAATAATCCAACGGGATATTTATATTCTAGAGAAGAATTAGATGCGCTAAAAGAACTATGTTTAAAATACGATTTATACTTATTCTCTGACGAAGCTTACAGAGAGTTTTGTTATGATGGCAAGGAGTTTATTTCACCAATGCATTTAGCTGGTTTGGATGAAAATGTAGTAATTATGGATACAGTTTCTAAGCGCTATAGTGCGTGTGGTGCTCGCTTAGGTTGTTTAATTACAAAAAATAAGGAAGTAATTGAGGCTGGTTTAAAATTTGCACAAGCAAGATTAAGCCCAGGTATGGTAGAGCAAATTGCTGGAACGGCAGCTGTTGATACTCCAGATAGTTATTTTGTAGCAGTAAATAAAGAATATACTTTACGTAGAGATACATTAGTAAAGCGTTTAAATGAAATATACGGTGTTTTCTGTCCAAACCCAGGAGGTGCATTTTATGTGGTTGCAAAACTTCCGATTGATGATTCGGATATTTTTTGTCAGTGGATGTTAGAAAGTTTTGAGCATAATGGCGCTACGGTGATGATGGCACCGGCAACTGGTTTTTACTCAAGTGCAGGTTCTGGTAAGCAAGAAGTACGTATGGCTTATGTTTTAAACACTGAAGATTTAAATAATGCAATGGATTGTTTAGCAATTGCTTTAGAAAAATACCCAGGAAGAACGATATAGCAGTTGGTAGTTTACAATTACAGTTTTAAATACGTTATTAAATGCCAAAATATAGTTCTGAGCTATAATTTGGCATTTTATTTGTATCTTTGTAATTCAATTTATGGTTGTTTTCAACAAATGTTCGATACTGAAAACTAATAACTGTAAACTGAAAAAGGGGCCGTTTTGGATTTGACAGGGTGGCGCTAAGTATGTTAGCATGCAGTGCGTTGTACGAAGAGCACTTAAAGGAGAACGTTCAAAACAATAATTGGCGAAAATAACTACGCCTTAGCTGCATAATTTAGAATTACGCAAGCTTTTGTCTCGCTAACTGCTGCAATGTTAGGTTAGTAATAGAGGCATCGAAATAACAATGCTAGCATTTGCAAGGGTACGGTGCATTTGCGAAACAAAGTATCTAAGGAGAAAGTTAAGGTCGGTTTCCAGCCCGACAGATCCCGACAATTAATTGGAAAATAAGCATGTAGAAGGCATAATTTATCACACAACTGGACAAGGGTTCGAACCCCTTCGGCTCCACACTTAAAACCCATCCTTAAAAGGATGGGTTTTTTTATTTATCAATCTTCAAACCTTAAAGTTAAAAAAGATTTAAGTCTATCTAAACCATCAGCATTAAAATCCCAATACTTGGGGTCATCATAGAAGTGAGTACTATTTTTTCGTTCCTTTTCTTTTCGATTATTACTTTCTGGAATTGTTTCTAAGTAAGCAAAAATACGAGATTTTCGCAGAGGTGTTATAAATTTTTCGTCTTCTGTATTTAATGATGAAACACACTTTTCATATTCGTTGAAGCATTCAAATACTCCTTGTCGTGTATTTATAGCAACTTTAACTAATAAAGATTCAAAATCTCCATCGTCTGTATCGTTTGGAAAAAGAAAAATTTCAGCATTTACACCAATAATCCTAATGATTTCTCTCAAAGCTTCTTTCCTAGAGTCAAAACCACCTCCATTATACGTACCGTCAGCATCATAGATTATCACAATCTTATCACCTTGATCACTATATTCATTTAAAATAGGCTTTAGTAGCTCAAGTTTTGTCCATCCCCCTGATTCAATAACAGAAAAGAGTTCACTATCAAACCCCATATGAATAAGAATTTTTTTAATAAATACAGACTCAAATCCTTCAGTAATTATTCTGACCATTTTATCTCATTTCAATATCGTGTTCAAGAGCATTAGAAAACATAGGGAAGTCATAGGTGTAAGCTTTATGTTGTTCATTTTCCAATTTTCTAAGAGTGAAAGCTTTAACATCATTTTGGTATCTTATAAATTCTTTTTCCTCTAAGCATTCTGTCAAGTATTTTATTACTTCAAAATTATGTGTAGATGCAAATACTTGTACATTGAGAAGATTAGCGGTGTAAATAATTGTTCTCCAAAGTGATTTTAATGCAGAAAAGTGTAGCCCTGAATCAATTTCATCTATAACAATAATTCCGTTTTTAGCATTATAAATACCTACAATTATTCTTAAAATTCTTCTAATTCCATCACCCAACATATTAATAGGTATTAGACTATCCAAACCGTTATCTATATATATTATATTATTAATTCCTAAACTAAAATCAATAATATTACTATCCAATGTTTTCAAAACTTCAACAATTACGTGATGCTTTTTAGTTATAATTAGATTTTGGAGTTCTTTTATAATATTCGGGCTTAAATCCAGTGTCTGATTTATATAAACTCCCCTAATTGTGTCCGATGCTATAGCCTCTACTACTCCTTTTATTTCGTTTTTATCATAAGTAAGAGTGCT
>JBBSRF010000113.1:0-7722 GCA_038243335.1 Sphingobacteriales bacterium | reverse complement strand
TGATTACAAATAAAATTGTAAAAAGTGCTTTTTTTAGCGTTAGTTGTGATTTCAATTTGCCTAAATTTTGTTTCAGCAAAAGTATTACCACAATGTTAGCTCAGTATTAGCTTAAAATTAACATTCGTTTACCAAAGGGTTAAGTTAGTGTTAAATGGCTAAGCAATATACTTTCAAAGCTCATTCAATTAAAAACTAGCTTAGTTAACATTAGTGTAGCGATTAACAGAAAATTAACTTAAATGATATAAATTCTTTTGAAATTTGATAATATAAACTTAAAAAGACCAAAATCTTGTTGCATAGTAATTTAAAATGCAGTGATTAACAACCCAAAACATTTTTAATACCTCAAGCCTACCTTCTTGCAAACAAAGTGCAATAGCCAAATTGGTCCAATTAATAAAAATTTAACATCATCTAAGAAAGATGGTTTTTTACCTTCTATTTTATGCCCAATAAATTGACCAACCCATGCCAACACAAAAATGCTTAGGTAAATGATATAGACAGTAGAGCTTCCCAAACCTACCAATAATTCGATTTTAACAATACCATAGCTCATCAATCCGATTATCCAAATCATTAAGAAAAATAAAATTGGTGATAGCGTAAAATAATAATACATGGAGAATGCCAATAGAAAAGATGCCCAATTCACAAATCCATTATAGCTTCCTAAAAAATCTAGATGTGGAAAAGGAATTTGCCAAACAAAACCCAATAAACTAAAAACAATTAATGGCACACAAATCCAATGGATGATTTCATTAGTTTGATTTTGATGACTCTCTGCATACTTATCAAAAAGAACATCTACCGGGCGTTTTTCTATTAGTGTTTTCATATCTAGTTGGATGTTTTAGCACAAAGACACTAAGGGCACAAAGTGATAATTATTAATTTAGTAAAAATAACAAAAGCGATGAACAAATCATCGCTTTTAAATCTGTGTAATCTAATACAACAGTGAAAACAAAATTTTATTTTGCAAATGCTACAGATCTCGTTTCTCTAATTACCGTTACTTTAATTTGACCAGGGTAAGTCATTTCAGTTTGAATACGAGTTGAGATATCTGCAGCTAATAATTCTGCTTGTGCATCAGTAATTTTTTCACTTTCTACAATTACACGTAACTCTCTACCAGCTTGTATCGCAAATGTTTTTTCAACTCCTGGATAAGATAAAGCTAATTCTTCCAATTCTTTTAAACGTTTGATGTAACTTTCTACAACTTCACGTCTTGCACCTGGTCTTGCACCAGAAATCGAATCACAAGCTTGAACAATTGGAGAAATCATAGAAGTCATTTCAATCTCGTCATGGTGAGCGCCAATTGCATTACAAATTTCTGGATGCTCCTTATATTTTTCAGCCAATTGCATTCCTAAAATTGCATGTGGTAATTCTGGATTATCATCAGGCACTTTACCTATATCGTGTAGTAAACCTGCACGTTTGGCCATCTTCGCATTTAAGCCCAATTCTGCAGCCATAGTTGCACAGAAATTTGCTACTTCACGAGAGTGATGTAATAAATTTTGTCCGTATGAAGAACGGTAACGCATACGCCCAACCATTCTAATTAATTCTGGGTGTAAACCGTGAATACCTAAATCGATAACTGTACGTTCACCAATTTCTACAATTTCATCTTCAATCTGTTTTTTGGTTTTAGCTACCACCTCTTCAATACGAGCTGGGTGAATACGACCATCTGTTACTAAACGGTGTAAAGCTAAACGAGCAATTTCTCTTCTAACAGGATCAAAGCCAGATAATATAATCGCCTCAGGCGTATCATCTACAATAATTTCAATCCCTGTGGCTGCCTCTAAAGCACGAATATTTCTACCTTCTCTACCAATAACGCGGCCTTTAATTTCATCACTCTCAATGTGAAAGATAGAAACAGAGTTTTCAATAGCAGCTTCTGCCGCTGTACGTTGTATAGTTTGTATTACAACTTTTTTAGCTTCTTTCGTTGCTGTAAGTTTAGCTTCGTCTACAATATCTTTGATCTGCATCATGGCTTGAGAACGAGCTTCCCCCTTCATGTTTTCTACCAATTGGTTTTTTGCCTCTTCAGCACTTAAACCAGCAATAGTTTCTAACTGTTGTACATGCTGATTTTTCAAAACATCAACTTCTTCTTGCTTTTTAATAGCTATAGAAGTTTGTTTTTCTAAATTAGACTTGGTAGTGTCTAATTCTTGTTCTTTACGATTTAAGTTTTCTAACTTAGAATTAAGCGATTGTTCTTTTTGCTTAACAGAATTTTCCCGCTGATTAACCTCATTATTTCTAGAGTTTACATTTTGCTCATGATCTGCTTTCATTTGCAAGAACTTTTCTTTTGCTTCTAATAATCTGTCTTTTTTTAAGATTTCAGCATTACTTTCAGCTTCTCTAAGTATCTTTTTAGCTTTATTTTGAGCAGCAATTTCTTGTCCTTTAAGTAAACTGCGTAACAAGTACCTTCCAATAACTACACCCGCAGCTAAACTTACCAATATACATGCTATTATTCCTATGATGTCCATTTTAAATTTTATAAAAAAACCGTAACTAAATTATTATATTTCATGTACAGTGTACTCATTATTACTTTTTAAAATAAAGCAATTTAAATACAGAAATATTGAAACATAAAAATTTAGCCACGGCCAAATTTGATTAGCTTTAAAGTTATAATAATGGCAATACACCACTATATCCTAACCTTATATAAAGAACAATTATTTCGCGAAAAACCCGTTTAATAAACTATCTAATTCATCCACCTTGTCGGCAACTGCAGTATCTTGGTTTTGCACCTTATGCTCAGTTCTAAGCACCGCAGTTGCATAGTGCAACACAGCCATAGAAAGCAAATCCTGTTTATCTCTAACTGCATAATTCTCTTGATATTCTTTTATGCGTTCGTTAATAATTTTAGCTGCTCTTCTTACAATTTCTTCTTCCTCTATATTTACCTTTAACGGATAAATACGGTCAGAAATAGTTATTTTTATCGAGATTTCTCCCATTTTTTGTAGCTTTGTTTCAATTTTTATGTTGCTTATTTTTTAAGCAACACTACACACTTATCTATTTCACGCACAAATTCGTTAATTTTTTGCTTTATATCAAGTGTCTTCTCACTTGTGCCTTCAATACTTTTTGCTAATTTTAATACCCTCAATTTCTCATCAAGGTCCATTTGTTTAATTTTTGCAGTTTCTAAAGCTGATTTTACTTGCGTATTATCTTGTTTTAATAAGTCATTTTCTTCTTGTAAAGCACTACATAGCTCAATTAACTGAGCTGTTTTTTGCATTACATTATTTAATTGATCGGAAACCGAAGACATTTTTAAAACTTATTTTATAAAAATTATCAGCGCAATTTTGCTGATTAATTAGCTATTTTCTTATTTCTGCTTTTGCATTTTGCGCTAAGTTAGTGATAATCTTTTGCATAATTGCATCGATTTGTTTATCAGTTAACGTTTGCTCTTCATCCTGTAAAGTGAAGTTTAAAGCGTAAGATTTTTTACCTTCTGGCAATTTATCACCTTGGTAAACATCAAAAATTTGCACCTGCTTTAGCAATTTTTTCTCTGTTTTAAATGCAATTGCTCTTAATTCATCAAAGGTAACTTCAAAATCTACAAGCATAGATAGATCCCTTCTTACACTTGGATATTTTGAAACCTCTTTATACACAATTTTATGCTTACGGATTGAAGTTAACAATAAAGCCCAATCAAAATCTGCATAAAACACTTCTTTATCCACATCTGCTTTCTTTTTATCCGAAGCTGTCGCCGCACCAAAAGAAACTAATGTTTTATCTCCTCTAAAATATTTTAAGCCATAACTAAAGTTCTCATCATTTAACTCTTCAGATTGAAAATTAGCTAAACCTAAACGTCCTATGATACCATCTACTACAGCTTTAAGATTAAAAAAAGAAGATGTGCTCTTAGCATTATTCCACTGCTCACTTTGTTTTGCACCTGTAATTAGCACCAATAAACGAGATCGCTCGATATACTGATCAGCAATTAAATGGTAGGTTTTACCAAATTCATATAATTTTAAATCACTGTTTTTACGATTTTGATTGTAAGCAACACTTTCTAAAGCTGGATATAACAGGCTTTGACGCATTACATTTAAATCTGAACTTAGTGGGTTTAAAATTTGTACAGCTTCTGCTGGATTTTTTGAGAAATCAGGTCTTGTTAAAGAGTTACACCATATTTCTAAGAAACCATTTGCCGTTAACATATCAGCTACTAAATTCTGTACACTTTCCTTATTAGGCTTTTCAGTATAAGCTAATGATGCATTAATTTTTGTTGGAATAGCAATGTTATTGTATCCGTAAATACGCAGTACTTCTTCTGTTACATCACACTCACGCGTAACATCAACCTTATAAGTTGGCACTTTTAAACTCAAACTTTCTGCCGTTTCTGAAGCTACAGTTATGCCTAGCGACAAAATAATGTCCTTAATTTCTTTGGCAGGAATATCTTGACCAATTAATTTAACAATATTGCTATAACTCACTTCAAAATCAAAGGGATTTGATTTTACGGGATAAATATCTGATATATTGGATGAAATTGTACCACCTGCAATTTCTTTGATTAATAATGCAGCTCTTTTTAAAGCAAAAACTGTAATTTCTGGGTCTGTACCACGCTCAAATCTAAATGATGCATCTGTTTTTAGATTAAATCTTTTAGAAGTTTTACGAACACTAACCGAATTAAAATAGGCACTTTCTAAGAAAATATTTGTTGTGTGATTGTTAACTCCAGAATTTTTTCCACCGAAAACACCGGCAATACACATTGGTTGTTCACCATTACAAATCATTAAATCATCAGCATTAAGCTTACGCTCTACATCATCTAGCGTTACAAATGGAGTACCCTCATTACATTTCTTTACAATTACTTGTTTTCCTTTAATTTGATCTGCATCAAAAGCATGTAAAGGTTGACCTAACTCATGCAGTACATAATTAGTTACATCAACAATATTATTAATCGGGCGAATACCAATTACCTTTAATTTATCCTTTAACCAATCTGGTGAAGATTTTACATTTACTCCGCTAATCGTTAAACTGCTGTAACGGGGACAGGCCAAAGTATCTTCCACTTTTACATCAATTTTTAAATCTTCATTCTCAGTTTTAAAAGCTGAAACATCTGGCATTTCGTATGAAGTACGTAAATAAGCGGCTAAATCTCTGGCTACTCCTAAATGTGATGCTGCATCTGCCCTATTGGGTGTTAACCCAATTTCGAACATAAAGTCATCGTCCATTTTAAAGTATGATTTTGCAGCAATGCCGATTTGCGTATCTTCTGGCAAAACCATAATGCCTTCATGAGAAATACCTAAACCAATCTCATCTTCGGCACAAATCATTCCTTCAGATACTTCACCTCTAATTTTAGATTTATTAATTTTAAGTGGTTCGCCTTCATTTGGATAAACAGTTGTACCAACAGTTGCAACCACTACTTTTTGACCAGCAGCTACATTCGATGCGCCACAAACAATTTGTAACAGTTCTGCAGCGCCAACATCTACTTTGGTTACGCGTAAACGATCCGCATTTGGATGCTGAACACATTCAATTACATGACCAATCACCAAGCCTTCTAAACCACCAACAATCGGTTGTACGGTTTCTAAACTTTCCACCTCTAAACCAATATCGGTCAAGATTAAAGAAATTTCTTGCGGAGTTTTATCAGTTTGTATAAATTGCTTTAGCCAGCTGTAAGATATTTTCATTTTGTAAGTATCGAGTAGCGAGTATAAAGTATCAAGGCCTATTGCCTATAATCAATACTCATAAGTAAAACGCAAAGATATTATTTAAAGTGGAAAGCAGAAAGGCAATACCAGCCATTAGTTTAAAATTAAATTTTTAAAGCTATATTTGTTTATGGCAACGCTAGTAAATAACAAGAAAAATCTATTTGATCAACTTCACTTGAATAAGGAAAAAATCCTTTCATTTGGTGTAGAAAAGCTTGGTGTTTTCGGCTCTTTTATTACTAATGAAGTTAATGAAGATAGTGATGTTGATTTCCTAATTGAGTTTAATCCAGCCAAAAAATCTTATGATAATTTTATAGAATTATCATTTTTCCTTGAAGATCTTCTAAAAAGAAAAGTTGAATTAATTACACCTCAATCTTTGAATAAGCATATTAACCCACACATCTTAAAACAAACTGAATATGTCTTTAGCTGATAAGGAATTAATATAGCATATTATTGATGAAATTAGATTTGTTTCAGATCAAACTGATCATAAAGAAAAAACAGTTGTTGTAGAAGGCTCTGTTTTGTCTAGAGCTATTGTAAGAAGTCTAGAAATAATTGGAGAAGGTAGCAATAAATTAGATGAGGAGTTTAAAGCTAAATATCCACATATAGAATGGAGAAAAATTATAAATACTAGGCACAAGTTAATTCATGATTATTTTGGAGTAGATTATGATATCGTATGGGATATTATCATAAATAAATTACCAGATTTAAATATATTTTTCCCAGAAATTATAAAGCGATCAAAATAACAATTTAGCAAAAACTGGTAGATGATCTGAATAATATTTGTTGTCTTTACTATCTGATAAAACTGCAAACTTCTGCACTTTAAATCCTTTGTTTATAAAAATATAATCGATTTTATCTTTTAAAGGACTATCCCATTTAAATGCGTTAAATGTTCCAGTTGGCCCATATGGTGGCTCAATTGAAATATCTTTACTATCAATTAAAAATGATTTGATAGTAGTTATCGCTTCTGTTTCTGGTGTTACATTTAAATCACCAGTAAAAACTACTGGTAATTTTGGCGCAATTTCTTGTATTTTTTGTTTAATCAATTTAGCAGATTCTATTCTTGCTTGTACACCAACGTGATCATAATGGGTATTGAAAACTAAAAACTCCTTATTATTTGACTTATCGTATAGCCTAACCCAAGAGCATACTCTGTTTAAAGCTGCATCCCAGCCTTTACTTGGAACATCTGACGTTAAGGATAACCAAAAAGTGCCACCATCTTTTTTGACAAAACGATTTTTATTAAAATATATAGCCGAAAATTCGCCTTTGCGTTTACCATCATCTCTACCTACACCGACCACTTCAAAATCTGTATTTATTAATAGTTCATCAAATTGTTCTGACAAAGCTTCTTGCACACATAAAATATCGGTATCGTAAAACTTAACTAAAGCTTTAACATTATCTTTTCTGTTTGGCCAAGCATTAATCCCATCTGATGCATTATTGTATCTAATATTGTAAGAGATTATATTTATTGGTTGATTTTTCTGAGCTTTTGAAATAAACCCAATCGATAAACAAATAGATAAAAGTAGTATCGCTCTTTTCATTTAGCTAAACTACAAATAGAATATTAAAAAATAAAGTAATCGTCATATCGAACGCAACAAAGCGAGGAGATATTTAATTCATATGGCATTTTAAAAGGTCGATACAATCATCAGTAAATAAGTAGATTTCTCAATCGCGAAAAACTCATGTCGAAATGACGATAATTTAAAAATCTCACATTAAACTCTCATCAGCTAAACTTAGATAAGATTGATCAGTAATGATTAAATGATCGAAAATTGGAAGTTCTAACAACAAACCAGACTCTTTTAATTTTTTAGTGATGGATATA
>JBBSRF010000112.1:0-7740 GCA_038243335.1 Sphingobacteriales bacterium | reverse complement strand
TTGTATTTTCCACTTACCCAATCTTGAAAATCTTTGCTGAGCGCAATTTTTTCTATTTGAGCAGGAGAATAACCAGCGGCGTACATTGCGCCAACAATACCACCCATAGAAGTGCCTGTTATATAGTCTATTGGGATGTTATTTTCTTCTAATGCTTTTAATATTCCAATATGAGCTAATCCTTTAGCACCACCTCCGCTTAAAACAAGACCAACTTTTTGTGCCTTAACTTGTAGCACCAAAAGCAATAGAATAAAAATAAAATACTTTTTAAAAGATAACACTCTATAAAAATATCATTTTCTTTTTAAATAATTTTGAAATAATTGCTATAATTATATGAAGCAATTAAAACAATTTTTATTTTGTTTGGTTTTTAAAATGGCCTAAATAAATATTCTTATATTTCGTAATTAATTGGTAAAATATGGGAAAAAGTGTTTTATTAATGGATAGCGGTCAAAAAAAATAAAATGAACTTTAAACATTTATTAGATGAAGTAAAAGATCATGTGTTAGCATATTTTGCTACACACCATGACCAAAGCTTCGTTTACCACAATTTAGAACATACACATGATGTAGTTAAATCAACTATACAAATTGCCAATCATTATCAACTTAACGAAAAAGATTTTTTTATTGTTGTCGCAAGTGCTTGGTTTCATGATACAGGATATTTTGAAGACCCAATTAACCACGAGCAAAAAGGCGCAGAGTTGGCTATAGAATTTTTAAAGCAGAAAAATGTAACAGCCGATGTTAGAGATCAGGTAATGCAGGCTATTCTATCAACAAAAATGCCTCAACTACCCACAAGTCTATTAGAAAATATTTTATGCGATGCAGATCTTTTTCATTTGGGCACAAAAGATTTTAGGAAAATGGGAAAGCTGATGCATAAGGAAGTAGGTCTTATTCACAACGTTGATATCAATAAAAAATCTTGGAGAAAAAAAGATATAGAATTTCTGGAAAGTCAGCAATACCATACTGATTATTGTAGGTTACTGTTAAGTGATCAAAAACAAAAAAATATTGAAAAACTTAGAAGTAAACTAAAAAAAGAAAAAAAAGTTGAAGTTCATGAATTAGTAATTCCAACAGAAATAGATAAAATAGAAGAGCCTAAACTCTTAAACAAAAAAGATAAAAAGAGACCAGACAAGGGGATTGAAACCATGTTTAGGATAACTTCTGCCAATAACCAACGTTTAAGTGATATGGCAGATAATAAAGCTCAGTTGTTAATTACTGTAAATTCAATTATATTATCATTAATAGTGAGTTTAGTATTAAGAAGACTAGAGGATAATGTATTTTTAATAATTCCAACATTTATACTTTTGATTGTTAGTTTATCATGTATTATATTTTCTATTTTGGCAACTAGACCTTCTATTCCAGATGGCTTATTTACAGAAAATGACATTGAACGCAAAAAGGTAAATCTTTTGTTTTTTGGAAATTTTTATAAAATGGCATTGAATGATTACAGCAAAGGTATGATTACTGTAATGAACGATCAGGAGTTTTTATATGGTACTTTAATTACCGATGTCTATTCACAAGGTGTTGTTTTAGGGCGAAAATATAAATTGATAAGAATTGCTTACAATATTTTTATGTTTGGGTTAATTGCAGCAGTCTTAGCCTATATAATCTCTTACATTGCTTACGGAAAATTGTCTTAAAATGCTCTCAAAAGCACCAAAAAATTCATTTTTCGATAGAGATTTAAGTTGGTTAACTTTTAATAGTCGCGTATTAAATGAAGCAATTAGTGATGATGTTCCACTTTTGGAGAAAATTAAATTTCTTTCTATTTACTCATCAAACTTAGATGAGTTTTATCGAGTAAGAATGCCTGTTCTTTTGGCATTGGCTAAGTTAAGTAAAAAAGAAAAAAATAAAATTTCATTTGATAACGATTTACTAACTAAGGCAAATCAAATTATCCATAAACAGCAACATGAGTATGGTAGAATTTTAAAAGATATAATTAAACCACAGTTGCAGGATAATAAAATCAACTTGGTTTACGGTGGTGATATTCCTATAGACCTCGAAAATCAAGTGCAAGAATATTTTGTAAGTCAGGTTTTGGCTTTTTTGCAACCAGTTAATCTTAACAAGACAAAATCATCTTTTTTTTCTAAAAACAACGAGCTTTATTTTATAATTACATTAATACAGGATAATGAAAAAGAGGTAGTAATTCTCAATATTCCATCTAATAATTTGCCAAGGTTTTTTAAAATTTCTAAAGAAGATGAAACATTTGTGCTGTTTTTAGATGATATTATTAGAAGTAATTTAGACATCATCTTTGGAAATGCAAAGGTTAAAAGTTGTTTTAGTTTTAAAATTACACGTACGGCAGAAATAGATTTAAAAGATGAATATGCTGGTGATTTAGCAAAACAAATAGAAAAACAACTAAAAAAGAGAGATTTCGGTTTAGCAACACGTTTTTTATATCAGCCGGGTCTGCCTGAAAAAACTTTAAGTTTATTGCAAGATAAATTAAATCTTCAAAACGCAAATTTAGTTGAAGGCGGGAGATATCATAATCTTAAAGATTTAGCCAATTTTCCAATAAATATTCCAAAGCTTTCTAGCCAATCTTGGCCGAAGATAGACCACCCATTTTTTGTTAAAGATAAATTTATACATGAACAAATTCTGGAAGGAGACATTTTAATAAACCCACCTTATCAGTCTTATGACGCTGTATTAAGGTTTTTTAACGAATCAGCAACAGCTTTTGATGTTGAAGAAATATATGTAACTCTTTATCGGGTGGCAAATGATTCTAAAATTGTAAACGCTTTAATCAGCGCTGCTAAAAACGGAAAGAAAGTATTTGTTTTAGTAGAACTTAAAGCTCGATTTGATGAAGCTAATAACATCAAATGGGCAAATAAAATGAAAGATGCAGGTGTTGATATTATTTACAGTGTTACTGCCTTAAAAGTACATGCTAAAATAGCTTTAGTAAAAAAGAGAGTAGGTTTAAGAATTGTTTATACTGGTTTGTTTTCTACAGGAAACTTTAATGAAACAACCGCTAATTTCTACACGGACCATGTTTTAATGACAGCGCACCAAGGCATGTTAAGAGAAGTGGAATTAATATTTATATTTTTAGCTAAAAGAGTAAAACCTACCGATGCTGATTTAATTAAATTTAAATACTTATTAGTTGCTCAATTTAATTTGCAACATCATTTTATCCAGCTTATTAATAGAGAAATTGAACATGCTAAAGTAGGAAAAGTAGCGTCAATCATTATTAAATTAAACAATTTAGAAGAAAGTATTTTAATTGATAAACTTTATGAAGCATCACAAGCCGGAGTTAAAATAGAATTAATTATTAGAGGTGTTTGCCGATTAATATCTAAAGTTAAGGGAATGAGTGAAAATATTTCTGTACTCAGAATTGTTGATCGCTACTTAGAACATGGCAGAATATTTGTGTTTAATAACGCAGGCAACGAACAAATTTACATGGGTTCTGCAGATTGGATGAACAGAAATATTTACCGTAGGATAGAAGTATGTTTCCCGATACTAGCTGAAAATATAAAGCAACAAATCAAACAATTTTTGATGCTTCAGCTGGCTGATAATGTAAAGGCAGTGATGTTAAATGAAAATATGGAAAATATGCAAATTATAACAAAAGACAAACCTTTACAGTCTCAACATCGTATTTGTCAATTATTAAAAGGAGAAAAAGATGCAGAATAATATTAAAAAATTTAATGGTTTAAATAGATTTATATTGCTAAGCCTTATGGTATTAACTATTAGCTATACTGCTGTTTCTTGTATAGATAAAAAGAATAAAGGAACACAGATTTTAGAAAATCCTGTAGGATATGATTTAGGTAAACCAGAGAAATATTTAATGCCAGACATTTTACAAGAAATATCTGGTATTGCTTTTAATAAAGGCAAAAGTGATGTTGTATATGCGCAACAAGATGAAGATGGAATTTTATTTAAATTACCATTAGGAACAAAAGATGAAACGGCTACTAAATTTGGCAAAAAAGGCGATTATGAAGATGTTTCAGTTATTAGAAATTGGGTAATCCTACTAAAAAGTAATGGAGAATTATACTCTTTTCCGCTAAGCGAAACAACAAAAAATGAAACTACAAATGTTAAAGTTTCGGAAAATTTAGTGCCAAAAGGAGAGTACGAAGGTATTTTTGCAGATGAAGAAACAGGTAAAGTATATTTATTCTGTAAGACTTGCAAAGTAGATAAGGATACAAAAAATGCAACTGGCTACATTTTAGATTTTCAAAATGACGGTTCATTCAAGTCTGTAGGAACTTTTTTAATTGATGTAGCTGATGTTGATAAAATAAGCGGAAAAAAGAAAGGTTCATTTCACCCATCAGCCCTAGCTATTAACCCTTTAACAAAGGAATGGTATATCATTTCCTCTGTTAATAAAGCATTGGTCGTTACAGATATAAGTTTTAAAATAAAATCTGTTTATCACTTAAGTTCAAATGAATTTAATCAGCCAGAAGGAATAGCATTTGATGCAGCTGGAAATTTATACATTTCTAATGAAGGTAGTGAATTATCAAACGGTAATATTTTAAGGTTTGATTATAAAAAGCCATAAATTTTAATAAATAATTAAATTAACTTCATCTTATATGTTAAAAACATTACTCTTTATAATTACTTTATCAACAGTAACTTACTTTGGATATGCTCAAGATAAAGATGTTAAAGCACGTGTAATTTTAATTGGCGATGCAGGAGAAATGAATGAAGGACAATTTTCGGCCTTAAAAAATGCAGCAAATCATGTAATTAAAGGTAAAACAACTACAGTATATTTAGGAGATAATATTTATCCTGAAGGTATGGCAATTCCGGGTTTTGGGAATTATGCTGAAACGAGTAAAATTTTACAATCGCAATTTAAACCAATGCGTGATGCTGGTTCTGCAGTATATTTTGTGCCAGGCAACCATGATTGGGATAAGTCTGGTCCAAACGGATTAGCGAAAATTAAAGCACAAAGTAATTTTTTAGAGTCATTTAACGATCCACTTTTAAAGTTGTTACCATCAAATGGTTGCCCAGATCCAGTTGCTATTAAACTGTCTGATAAATTGACTTTAATTGCTTATGATAGCGAGTGGTTCTTATTCCCATACAATAAAGAAAACCCCTCTGCAGATTGCGATTGTAAAACCAAAGATGAAGTTATTGCTAGAATGCAAGATTTAATGGAGCAGAATAAGGATAAAGTAATAATTCTTGCTTCTCACCATCCATTTCAAAGTTATGGTTCACATGGTGGATATTTTACTTGGAGGAATCACCTGTTTCCATTAGCCTCGCTTAATAAAAATCTTCAAATCCCCCTACCAATTTTAGGCTCTATTTATCCGCTATTACGTTCTACTTTATTAAGCCCAGAAGATTTAAATCATCCAGCTTATAAAGAGATGATAAAAAATGTGAATAGTGTTTTTGGAGATAAGCCAAATTTAATTTACGCTGCTGGACATGAGCATGGTTTGCAATTTATAAAAGGTAAGCAATTACAAATAGTTAGTGGTTCTGGTGCTAAAACTAATCCAAATAAAAAAGGTAAAGGTTCGTTGTTTAATGATAGGAGACAGGGCTATGTAATTGCAGATCAGCTTACAAATAATGATATGCGTTATGATTATTATGTGTTTGCTGATACTGGAGTTAAAAAAGTTTACACTTACACTCAAAAATATAAGGAGTTGAAGCCATCAAAAATTAACGGAATTAAAGTAATTAAGGCAGATAGCATAACCATTAAAGTTCATCCTTCATATGACAGTGTTGGCAAAGTTCATCGATTCCTTTTTGGAGAAAACTACCGTAAAGATTACGCGATGGATACAAAATTTCCAGTAATAAAAATTTCCAAAATAAAAGGGGGTCTAACACCAACAAAATTAGGGGGTGGTAACCAATCTCGCTCATTGCGTTTAGAAGATAAAAATGGTAAGGAATGGGTTTTAAGAAGTGTTGAGAAATATCCTGAAGTATTATTGCCAGAAGGATTGAGACAAACCTTTGCAAAAGATATTTTAAAAGACAACATGTCTGCGCAACATCCATTTGGGGCTTTGGTAGTACCAACATTGGCAAAAGCAGTTAATGTTCCGCATAGTACACCAATAATTGGTTGGGTGTCTCCAGATATAAATCTTGGTGATTACGGAGATCTGTTTGCAAATACATTATGCTTATTAGAAGAAAGAGAGCCAATTGGCGATTCGGATAACACTGGTAAAATGTTCGATAAGTTAGATGATGATAATGACAATACTTATGACGCAGCGGTGTATTTAAGAGCGAGAGCTTTAGACATTATGGTGGGAGATTGGGATCGTCATGAAGATCAATGGAGGTGGATGCCAGAAAAAACTGAAAAAGGAAAAAAATATGTAGCTGTACCAAGAGATCGAGACCAAGTTTTTTATAGCTCTGATGGCTTTATTCAGCGATATACTCAAAGTTCATCCTTATTGCCTATGATGCAAGGTTATGAAAGAGAAATTAAAAAAATAGATTGGTATTTGTGGGAGGGTAGAGCAATGAATAGTAGGTTGTTATCTCAATATACAGAACAAGAGTGGGATGATGAAGTAAAAGCTTTTTGTGCATTGTTAACTGATGATGTTTTTGAAAAGGCACTAAAACATTTACCTCAACCTAACTACAATTTAAGACATGATCAGTTTCTAGAACGACTAAAAGAACGAAGAGCTTCGATGCCAAAATTAATGAATGACTTTTATCATTTTTTTAATAGGATAGTTGACATTCAAACCAGTAATAAAAATGAACGCGTATTAATAACCGATTCCGCTGATCAACATTTAAAAGTCCAAATCAATAAAATTTCTAAGGAAGGTGATATTAAAGAAGAGATTTTTAGTCGAAATTTTGATCCAAGTTTTACGAAGGAAATTAGATTATATACTAAAGACGGAAATGATAGTGTATATGTTGATAATAAAACTTCAAATATTAAATTGAGAATTATTGCAGGTAGCGGTAAAAAGATTTATGATGTTCCGAACGCTTCTAGAAGTATTCAAGTGTTTGGGAGAAAAAATGGTAATTCTAAATTTGAGGGTAAAGATGAAAATATGTTGCGTAAAAGGATGTCTGTTGATACTTCAAATGTTTCTTTTTACAATAAAGATATGTATAGCCGAAGCTCTATTAATATTGAGGCGGGATTAAATAGAGATGATGGATTATTGTTGGGTTTAAATTATAAAATTACAAATCCAGGGTTTAGAAAAGCACCTTATGGTAATTCTCAATATTTTGCTTTTAGACACTCATTTTCAAGTTCAGCATTTAGATTTAATTATAAAGGTGATTGGTTAAAGCTTTTTGGTAAAGCAGATTTAGTATTACAAGCAGATGCTTACGCACCAGATAATAGTCAGAATTTTTTTGGTGTTGGTAATGATACAAAAAACATAAATGATGTTGATTTTTATAGAGCAAGATTTAATATTTATCAAGTAGAATCTTCTTTAAGATGGCGTAAACCTAAGTCAACTTTTAGCATGGGTACAAAGTTTCAATTTTATCAATATGATAAAGATGAAAATACAAGTCGCTTTATTACAAATTCATCTCAATTACACTCTTATGATAGTTTGAAAATTGATAAAGATAAAATGTATGGGGGTGCCT
>JBBSRF010000111.1:0-7825 GCA_038243335.1 Sphingobacteriales bacterium | reverse complement strand
TAAGTGAGGCACCTAGTTACGGAGTTTCTGTAATTATGCATGATGCAAATTGCAAAGGCGCTATTAATTATTTAAACTTGGCTAGAGAAATAGTGCGTAAAAACGGATTAGTAACAGAAGAGCAAGAGTTAACAACAGCAACTATATAAATTATTTAGATGACATCTTTTCAGCGAAAAACAGGTTTAGGAAAAGGATTAAGTGCGCTTTTAGATGATACTGATCTAGTTCACCCTCCAAAAAACAGCAATAATATTTTAGAACAGACAGCTCAAATTGGAAGTATAAGTGAAGTTAATATCAATGATATTGAAACTAACCCTTATCAGCCCCGTACAGAATTTGATCAAGTTGCTTTAAATGAACTATCAGAATCTATAAAAGTACAAGGTTTAATACAGCCAATCACCGTAAGAAAACATGGAAATAAATATCAATTAATTTCTGGTGAGCGTAGACTAAGAGCTTCTAAGTTAGCAGGCTTAACTAAAATCCCCGCATATATTCGCACTGCTGATGATCAGCAAATGCTAGAAATGGCTTTGATAGAAAATATTCAAAGAGAAAATTTAAATGCAATTGAAGTTGCTTTAAGTTTTCAGATGATGATAGATGAATGTAATTTAAAGCCTGAACAATTAGGAGAACGTGTTGGTAAAAATCGTACAACGGTAAGTAACTATTTACGTTTGTTAAAATTGCCTCCAGTTATCCAAGCTTCTATACGTGATGGAAAAATATCAATGGGTCATGCTCGAGCTTTAGTTAGTGTAGAAGAACAAGAGAAGCAATTATTTATCCATCAAGAAATTTTGGATAAAGGTTTATCGGTTCGTAAAGTAGAAGAGCTGGTTCGTAGTATTCACCATGTGCAAGTTAAACCTAAATCAGCTCCAGCTGGAGTTTCTTTCGAATATCAAAAATTGCAGAAAGATTTAGTTTCTAAATTTGCTACAAAAGTGAAGTTAACAGTTAAAGATAATGGTAAAGGAGCAATTGAAATTCCTTTTGTTTCTACAGATGATTTGAATAGAATTTTAGCGCTTTTAGATTGGTAATGCGGATAATATTATTGTTGTTAACTTCCCTTGTATTAACTTTTACAAATGTAAAGGCACAAGAAACTAAGGTTAAAAAGTCGCTAGATACTGTTTCCACAAAGTCTGTTGTGGCTAATGATACAGGTTATGTAAATAAAGGTAAAATTGCTGGTAAAAAAGCAATTAGAAGGTCACTTATTTTTCCAGGTTTGGGCCAAATTTACAATTATGGTTTAGTAGTAGATGATGTGAAAAATGGCTACTACGGAGATAAAAGAGTATTTCAAAAAATTTATATTGTAGGCAAAATTGGATTAATTTACGGAGGAGGCTATCTATTGGTTAAATCTTATATAGACAATAATAATAAATACCGTCTTTTCTTATCCGAATTACAGTATCGAAAAGATCCAACACTTCCCAACCCAAAAACTGGCTTGGAAGGTATTACAAATACTTCAAGTCTGGTGGTTCAAAAAAATATTTATAAAAATAATAGAGAAGTGGTGTTAATTTCTATGGCGGGTCTTTATTTATTAAACGTTGTAGACGCTTATGTAACAGCACGTTTAAAGTATCATAATGTAGAAAATGATCTATCTTATAAAATCTCTCCCACATTAATAACTACCGATAAGATATATGGTTTTCAATCTGCGCCGGGTTTAAAATTAACGCTTAAATTATGAAAATGAGATGTAAGTGTATTGAATACAATATAAATATTATTTACATCAAGCGCTCCTCAACAAAAAACAAAAAAATAAGCAGATGAAATTAGCACTATTAGGTTACGGCAAAATGGGTCAAATTATAGAGCGATTTGCTTTAGAAAGAGGCCATGAAGTTGTACTAAAGATTAACATTGATAATTTACAAGATTTAACTGTTGGTAATTTAGCAAATGCTGATGTGGCAATAGATTTTAGTGCCCCAGATGCTGCGGTAAGTAATATTTATAAATGTTTTACAGCGAGCTTACCAATTGTGGTCGGTACAACTGGTTGGTATGGATATTTACAAGAAATTAAAAATGATTGCTTAAGTAGTAACAATGCCTTGCTATGGGGCTCTAACTTTAGTATTGGAGTTAATCTTTTCTTTCATTTAAATACGGTGTTAGCAAAGCTGATGAATAACTATCCGGCTTATGAAGTACAAGTAGAAGAAATACACCATACACAAAAACTAGATACGCCAAGTGGAACAGCAATGACAATTGCTGAAGATATTATAGAAAATTTAGACCGCAAAAAGGAATGGTTAAATGAAGTAGTGGGTACACCGATACCTGAAGTCATTAAAAATGAACAATTGTTAATAGAATCGCATAGAATTGAGAATGTACCGGGAACACACACCGTTGTTTACAGTTCTGAAGTTGATGATATAGAAATTAAACATACCGCACACAGCAGAGCAGGATTTGCTTTAGGTGCGTTGGTTGCCGCTGAATGGTTACAAAATAAACAAGGCTTTTATAATGTTGCCGATGTTTTTAATTTTAATAAATAAGATATGAATTGGAAATTCTGGCAAAAAAATAACAATGCCGAACCAAAAAAGAAAAAAAGTAAAACTAGAGAATGGACAGATGCGATCGTATTTGCTGTAATTGCAGCAACCATTATCAGGGTTTTTTTTATAGAAGCTTATACCATTCCTTCAGGTTCAATGGAGCGCTCTTTATTGATAGGGGATTTCTTGTTTGTAAGTAAAGTAAATTATGGGGCTCGTATTCCGATGACTCCAGTTGCTTTTCCTTTTGCACACCACACTATGCCAATTACAGGAACTAAAGCATATTGGGATGGTGTACAATGGAAATATAGAAGACTGCCAGGATTGCAAGATATTAAACGCAATGATGTAGTTGTATTTAATTTCCCTGAGGGTGATACCGTAATGTTGGAGAATCAGAATGCAAGCTATTATGACAATGCTAGAATGTTTGGCTGGCAAAAAACAAATTCTGATTATACAATTACAAGTAGACCTGTTGATAAAAGAGAGAATTACATAAAGAGGTGTATTGGCATTTCGGGTGATGTTGTAAGTATGAGAAATGGGATTGTAAATTTAAATGGTAAAGACGAGCCGTTAAAAGATACGGGAATGATGCCATATAGAATTCAATTTAACTCTACAGAATTTAATTATAAGCCATTAGAAGAATTAGGTTTTGTTACTGGAGAAATGCAGCAAGAAGGACCAGATACTTATTTAACCAATGCATCTGCTGAGATGATTACTGAACTTAAGAAATTAAATTTTGTAAAATCTGCTTCCATGGTGGCTTCTACAGCAGACCAAGAAGAGGGTGGAGGTATATTTCCACATGATACAAACAGAAAATGGAATAGAGATAATTTTGGTCCTGTAAAAATACCCGCAAAAGGTTGGACAGTACAAATTGATAGTGTTACTATGCCGCTTTATTACAGAGCTATAAGAACCTACGAAGGAAATAAAGTTGAGAAAAAGGGGAATGATTGGTACATTAATGATCAAGTAGCAAAATCTTATACTTTTAAAATGAATTATTATTGGATGATGGGTGACAATAGACACAACTCTGCAGATTCGCGTTATTGGGGCTTTGTACCAGAAGATCATATTGTGGGTAAAGCATTATTTATCTGGATGAGTTTTGATGAAAATGGATCATGGTTTAACAAAATTAGATGGAACAGATTATTTAGAGGAATAAAATAAAAGATAATAAAAATATATTTTAAGCATCATGATTAATTACATGATGCTTTTTTTTTGTTTTTTATGTAATTTATCCATTTCTCACATCTATACTAAAAGAGAACACATCAATATAATAATTAATCCATGAAAAAATTACTTTTAATCACCTTATGTGCCTTATGTGTAAGTTTTATTTCTTACGCTCAAGTAAATACTATTTCCATTAATTCTAAAATTACCAATGCTACAGTTTTTTTAAGTGGGGCTCAGGTTCAGCGTTATACAGAAACTATAGATGTGCCACAAGGTATAACCAGTTTTGTGTTTTCAGGTTTATCCTCAGCAATAGAAACACAGAGTATTCAGGCTAAAGGTGAAGGGAATTTTACAATCTTATCCGTAACTGAACAGCAAAATTTTTTGTTAGGAAAGAAAAATTCTGATCAGAAAACTGATTTTTTAAACAATATTACTTCGCTAAATGATAAAATTACAGCGTTACGAAATGATAGTGAGGTTTACAAAGCGGAAGAAGACATGTTGATTAAAAATCAAGTGGTAATGGGCCCAAATGTAAATTATGATTTGGCAAAATTTAAGTTGGCTTTAGATTTTCAAAAACAACGTTTAACAGAGGCTAAGAATAAACAAATTGAGATTAGGAATCAAATTAATAAATTTCAGTTAGAAGTAAGTAAATTCAGTAAACAAGTAAATGAAATTGATGGACAATCGCTTAAAAACTCCAATGATGTTGTGGTTAAGGTATCTGCAAAAAGTGCTACTAAAGGTAAATTTACTTTAACTTATATGGTTAAAAATGCAGGTTGGTACCCAACTTATGACATTAGAGCTAAGGATGTGTCGAGTCCTATAGATTTGGTTTATAAAGCGAATGTTTCTCAGAGTTCTGGAGAGGATTGGAAAAATATAAAATTGATATTATCATCAGGCAATCCAACCAATAATAATGTAAAGCCAGAATTAGGAACTTATAGTTTAGGTTTTATTAGCGCAGGTTACTCCGGTAATGGTACAAGCGCTACCAGTAATAAACTTGCAAAAGGTAGAGTGGTTGGTGCTAATGATAATATAGCAATTGCAGGTGTTTCTGTGAGAGTAAAAAACAGCTCGGTTGGTACGGTTACAGATGCAAATGGAAATTTTATTTTGCAAATTCCAGTAGGTGCGAATGTGTTAGTATTTAATTATATTGGTTTCGAAAGTCAAGAGCAATCTTTTAACGGCAACATCATGACCGTGAGATTAAGAGAGGATCAACAATCTTTAAGTGAGGTTGTAATAACGTCAGCTAGTGGTGACATGAAAGGCAAAATAAATGCAGTTCCCGCCATGGTTAGAAGAGAAACAAGTTCTTTAACTACTATTGCATTAGAAGTTAACACGGTAGAAAATCAAACTAATGTTACTTTCGATATCAAAGATCCTTATACGATTTTAAGTGATGGTAAGCAGTTTACAGTAGATATCGGTAGTTATAATTTTAAAGCAGATTACGAGTATTTTGCAGTACCTAAAATTAGCTCAGAAGCTTTTCTTACGGCTAAAATTACAGACTTTAACGATATCAATTTAATTAGTGGCGAAGCAAACATATTTTTTGAAGGTACCTTTTTAGGGAAGACTTTATTAGATCTACAAAATGTTGCAGACACTTTAACTTTCTCTTTAGGCGTAGATAAAAATGTGGTGCTTAAAAGAGAAAAGCAAAAAGATTTTAATGAGAAACAATTTATTGGCTCTAATCAAAGAGACAACAGACATTTTGTGATTGATGTTAAGAATAAGAAAGGTCAGGCGATAAATTTAATTGTTCAAGATCAATTGCCCGTTTCTACCAGTGGTGAAATTACAATAGAAAAGCAAGAAATAAGTGGAGCGCAATTAGATGAGGCTACTGGAATATTAACTTGGAAAATGTTATTGCAACCAAATGAGCAAAAAAAATAACACTAAAATATCAGGTAAAATATCCTAAAAATAAACCTGTTAATATTGAGTAGAAGATAGTTATTAGTTTTTGTCATTCTGAACATAGTGAAGAATCTCCTTAGAAGAATTAGCTAAAGAGATCCTTCGTAAATTCAGGATGACATTAAATTAATTATTTCTTATCAGTTATTAATTTAATGTCTGTTGCTTTAAAGCGGTTTTTTACAATTGTTCCAGTTACTTCTGCTTTACGAATTGCATTACAGAACCCCTCTTTTTCGTCATGGGCATCACCAAAGTCATCTATGTTTTTGCCATCTACAAAGTAAGATTTGCCATCAATTCTAATGGCTAAATCGCAACTTTTACCTATCATTTTAAATTGGCATTCGCCACAAGCTATTTCAACTACTTGTTTTTTGATTTCGTTCTTTTTAGCTGGTATTTGTGCATTTGCGGCAAAGCTACCAAAGCCAACAAATAAGAGGAAAATTAATTTTTTCATGATGATTTTTGTTTGTTCGAATTTATAAAATTGATATTGCAAATCATAATTATAAAACTTATGTATGTAATCTATTGATTTTTCGCATCCTAATTAAGAACTAAAACTTAATTACATGAAAATAAATAGACTATTTACACTTATTGCAGCCTTAATAATACTTTCTTTATATAGTTGTAAGGAACAAAAAGCTCCAAAAACTAAGATGGATAACAAAGCAATTATTTGTTATGTTGCCGCGGATAATACTGATTCTGCTTGGTTAAGAATAGACACGACCGATAAAAAGTATATTTTGGGAGAATTATTATTTATTTACGGGAATAAAAGCCATTATGAGGGTTTAATTAAGGCAGAAATGAAAGGTGATACCCTAAAAGGTAACTATTCATTTAAATTAAATAATGTAGATAAATGGTATAAAAACCCTATTGCTTTACTCAAAAATAAACAAACTTTAACAATGGGCATTGGAGAAATTTATACATTGTGGGGTTCTGGGTTCTTCTTAAAAACGGTTCCAATTGATTACAAAAAGGGAAGGTTTGTTTTTATGCAGACAGGTTGTGAGATTAAAAATTAACGCTTTTACAAATTGCATGAACTGAGCTCGCAAATGAAATGCTATTTTTGTGATTTAAACCCGATTGGAACGAGCACGGATCCCGATATTTCATCGGGAGGAGTAAAGCATACAGAAGGGTTGGAATAACCTAAGAATTACTGACCTTGTTTTTCTGAAATTATGGATGAGATTGTGTCAAAGGCACTTCTTCAGAGCCAATTTGCTAGACTAGCATTAAGAAACACCCCGCCTTTCAGGCACCTCTCTGGAAGAGGGAAATAAAAAAGGGATATGCAATTCATGCACATCCCTTTAAACCGTTATCCAACTCCCTCCCTTTTGGGGAGGGTTGGGGTTGGGCTTTAGTATCTATAAGTATCAGCTTTAAAAGGGCCTGAAACAGGTACACCGATATAATCTGCTTGGTGTTGATCTAAAACTTCTAATTCTACACCAATTTTTCCTAAGTGTAAACGAGCAACTTTCTCATCTAGATATTTAGGCAATACATAAACTTTGTTTTCGTATTGATCAGTATTATTCCACAATTCTAATTGCGCTAACGTTTGGTTGGTAAACGAGTTACTCATTACAAAACTCGGGTGACCAGTTGCACAACCTAAGTTAACCAAACGACCTTCTGCAAGAACGATTACGTCTTTGCCTTCGATAGTATATTTATCTACTTGAGGCTTAATTTCAATTTTAGAATCACCATAAGAGCCATTCAACCAAGCCATGTCGATTTCGTTATCGAAGTGACCGATGTTACAAACGATAGCTTTATCTTTCAACGCTTCGAAATGCTCAGCGCGGATAATATCACAGTTTCCTGTAGTTGTTACCACGATATCAGCTTCTGTGATTGCAGTAGCTAGTTTTTTAACTTCGTAACCTTCCATTGCGGCTTGTAAAGCACAGATTGGGTCAATTTCAGTTACAATTACACGAACACCTTGTGAGCTTAAAGATTCAGCAGAACCTTTACCAACATCACCGTATCCACAAACAACAGCAACCTTACCAGCCATCATTACATCAGTTGCACGACGAATTGCGTCAACT
>JBBSRF010000110.1:0-7834 GCA_038243335.1 Sphingobacteriales bacterium | reverse complement strand
TTGACTGATAGAGAGAAGCAAATATTTGGAGAGGAAAAACAAGCAATTGTTGACTTCTTTGCTCAATTAAATAGTTGGATTTGGGATAGCTTGAATATTTATATTCACGAATATAATCACACGAACTATCAAGACATTTCTACCCGACTTATTACAATGAGAGACGCTTACAATCAGACAAATGTTTCCTTTGCAAAAGTCCAAATCAATTCTTATGACCAAGACTTAATAAAAGCAGGACACAAAGTGATAATTAAAACATTAGCGCTTCACCATTTCAAAGAAAGACTTTTGCAACGACTGAACTCAACACTTAGTTGGGAGAAAATACTGGTTGACCAAATCGTAAATAAGGAAGTTGACTTTCGAACAATGACAAGTGACCCTCGCGACTTTTATCAGCGACAAGCAGAAAAACACGAAAAGGATAAAAAAGCAATTACAGATGAGTACTTTGCTAAACATAAAGAAATTTTTGCTGTAGCAATAGCACAAGTAAATAACTTCAGAGACAAGGCAAAAGAATATCTAAGACAAAGCAAATGATAGCGGACAAAAGAAAAACTGTTTATAATAGTCATTTGGCAAAAAAGCGGGCTCCTTGCTTAATTTAAGCTTTGTACTCAAAAATCCGATTCTTCGCTAAGCACCCGTTGTAGGATATATTTAAAGCAAAACATAAATTTTAGAATACATGAATCATTTTTATTTCAACTCGAAGCAATTACTTAAAATATTGGATGACAATAAAGAATTACTCGATTTAATTTTTTCAATTAATAATTTAAGAAATAATTATATCATAAATCCACAAGATATAATTAACGCCGGTTCAGATTCATCACGTCAGGCTCAAACACTTTTAAATTTACAGCATTCAATAATAAATCAAAATAGCACAATCCTTGAAGTAGTTCGTTCTCAAAGACCAAATAAAATTTATGAATTAGTGAACTCATTTATTACCAATTTAAATTTATTTGATCCTTCATACAATGACGATAATAAACTAATAAAAGAACTAAAAGAATTTCCTGAAAAGCATACCGATGCATATTCCGAAAAACAAGCTAGTCAAATTTTCGCAATCATAGAAAGTAGTCATAAAATTGTACAATCAATCAATGATCTTAAAGATAAATCAGTATACATAGTTCAAGAGTTTGATAAGCAATCTAAAAACTCTCCAAGTAATTATTCTGAATTAAGAATAGGAACTGACCAAGATATTCCATTAATCGAAGATTTTATAATAATCTTTAAAAGTTTAGAAGGTTTATATAATTTTATTTGTTATTTAAATAAAATAGATTCTGACAAAAATCATATTATATTAAATCAAGTTAGTACAGGTTCATGGTACACTGAATTATTAGGCATTAAGCAAGTAGTAATAAGTATTGAAAATCTTTTGAAAGGTATTGGAAGTTTTATACGAGATTTGATAACTGGGAAAATTAGTAGAGAAAAGTTTGAAAATGAGTGTAAAAAAGCTGAGGCTTTTATTCATTTATTATCCGTTGCTAAAACTAATGGAATTAACAATGCAGAACTGGGAATATTTAAAGAACTCAATCCATTGATTAATAATTTCATAAAAGACACAACTATTATAGAAATTAATGATGAAGAAATTCTAAAATTAAGAAAAACTGAAAAATTAACTTTACTTGAAAGAAGAAGTGAAAGGGCTAAACTTCTAGAAAAAATTAATCTTTCAATTGAAAGTGGCGACAAGAAAACTAAAAAGTGATAAAAGTCTTACAAATGCGGGTAACCAAAATTGCCGTTTTCGTTAGCAGTCCTTCCAACAAAAGTACTCTGCTAAAATGATAACTAAGTGAGAAATAAAGCAAGTGAAAACATTTAACAATACATTTTTATTGCGATTTGGAGTTGCAATAATTTTCCTTTCACATAGTTTACATGGCATATTTACTAAAAATGATGTAAATAATTTTGGAGATTTATTTTTAAACCAAATTGGTTTTGCACCTTTTGGAGTGGCATTGGCTTGGTCAATTGTAAGCAGTCAAGTTATAACTTCTATTCTTTTATTATTAGATAGATACACTAAAATAGCTTGCGTTATTAATATTTTAATCCTTGTTGCAGGTATTATCACTGTTCACTTTAAAGAAGGTTGGTATGTAGTTGGGGCAGGCAGAAACGGAGTAGAATTTAGTTTTATTCTAATTGTAATTTTATTTGCAATCATGTTTCCAAATGGGTTCAGTAAAAAAACTAGTTTGTAGTCAATAGTGTATAAATCCCTAACATTCTTTCTGTATTTTCATTTATGTCATGGTGTATTTCTGCAGTTTCTCGAGCATTTAAGCCAATTATTCGGTTGTATAATACCATTTTTGCGTCAAATAAAGACTGTAAAAAAGCACTTGAATATTTTGGGATTGAAATTGATTTAAAATAAAATGGTAAAAAAAATGATTATAATTGGAATTAACAAGCCTGAATTTTCACATTGTTTAAAATAAAATTTTATATGCGACTACTCATTATTTTGATCTGTATTTGTTGTTTCAGTTGCACAAATAAAACAAGGATAAAAAAACAAGTACAACAGCAAACAATAGAAAAAAAAGTTCGGCAAGTACATGATGCGATTGGTTTTACAAAATATAATTGGCAATTAGATTCAATTTATAACCGTTTAGGTATTAAGGATTCTAAAAATAATTTGCATTGGAAAGCAGCTATAAGTCCACATGATGATTATAAATACGCTGGCCGTTTGTATTACGAATCGCTTAAAGGAATTAATGCCAATACGATTATTTTAATTGGTGTTGCACATCGTGCTAAAAACTTTAATCTTCAAGACAAAATCATTTTTGGAGATTTTACGCATTGGAAATCGCCTTATGGTGATTTAAAAGTGTCAAACTTAAACGCTGAGATTATTAAGCGGCTACCAAAATCTTCATACCTAGTTCATAATGATATGCAAGAATTAGAACATTCATTAGAAGCTATTGTACCTTTTTTACATCGCAAAAACAAGAAACTAGAAATTATTCCAATACTAGTGCCTTATATCAATTATGAAACCATTGATAGTATTAGTAGTGATCTTTCTGATGTGGTATCAAAAATTTTAAAAGAAAAAAATCTTGAATATGGAAAAGATGTAGCAGTTGTGATTTCTAATGATGCTGTGCATTACGGCAATGAAAACTGGAGTGGAGATTTAGCACCTTTTGGAGTTGATGATGAAGGCACTAAGAAAGCTAGAGCTTTAGATAAAGAGATTATTGAGCAGTGTTTAGTAGACAAAATTAGTGGTGATAAATTAAAAAGATTTACAGCATACACAGTGCAAGAGAATGATTATAAAGCATACAAGTGGGTTTGGTGTGGTCGTTATTCAGTACCTTTTGGATTGAGTTTTGCAAATAAATTAAATCTAGCATTATATAAAAAACCTTTAACAGGGACTTTCTTAGGTTACCAATCAAGCATAGATCATGATTTGATAAAAGTGGAAGATTTAGGTATGGGAACTACAGCTATTGCAACTCAAAAACACTGGGTTGCTTATGCAAGTATAAAATATGAATAGTTATTAATTCTTGAAGGTGTAGACATCAATCACGATAAACGCCTTTTGTTTACATCAATTACGAATTTCTACATCCAATTTAATTTTTCTGAATTAATTTAAATCCTATCAAAAATTAAGGTTTAGTCAATAGTGTATAAATCCCCAACATTCTTTCTGCATTTTCATTAATGTCATGGTGTTTTTCTGCAGTTTCTCGAGCATTTATTCCAATTTCTCGCCACTTGTTTGGCTGCGTAATACATTGCAAAATTGCACGGTAAAATTCATCAGGGCGATCAGCGATCATAATGTCTATTCCGTTTTTATAATTAATTCCTTCGGCAGCCATTGTAGTAGCGATGATACATTTTTGCATCGCCATACCCTCAATAATTTTAACCCTCATACCTGTACCAAAAAGTAGTGGAACAATCATAATTGCTTTAGAATTCATAAACTCCACTGCATCAAAAATTTCACCTTCTACAATTAAATTATCGGAATCATAGTCGAAAAACTCCCTTTGCATATTTTTTCCTGCAATGTAAAATCGCAATTCTCCACTTAATTTTTCTATATCTGGCCAAACTTCTTCTAAAAACCATTCTAAACCTTCGCGGTTTGGCTGCCAATCCATTGCGCCTAAATGAAATAAAGTTGGGAAACTGGTTTTAGAAACGTCTACCTGGTATTTTTCAAAATCTATGGCGACAGGAAAAACATCTAAACGAGTTAAGCAGCCCATTCGCAAAATATTTAGTTTGTCAGGGTTGCTAATTGCAAATACTTGGTGAAATCGATTAATTTGTTCCGTTTCGTAATTCTTCAATCTTCGAGACAAAAACTCTAAATATTTACGCCTTGGTCTAAACTGTTCCCTAGCTGCTAAACGTTCCCAAACATCAAACTCAATATTATGTGCTCTATAAATCAGTTTAGCTTTACTTTGCTCTTTAACTGTATCCAAATAGGGAACAACGAATAAGCCTTCAAACTGAACAATATCAAACTCATATTCTTTTAAAACATTGGATAAAAGCTTGGCGGCATCAGCATCATAATACCTAGAAACGTTGTAAGATTGATTAGAAAAAATATTAAAAAAAGCACCCCAAATATTTACCTCAGTATCTATATTATAAGAGTAAAAGTTAATTTGACTATGAATAGGATCATAAATATCATCAACATCTATTTCATATTTTGAAGCATTGATACTAAAAACTGAGATTTCTACGCCTAATTTTAATAAACCTTTTATGGTATTGTAAACCACAATCGGATAACCACTATTTGGTGGAAAAGGTACACGGTTTGTTAAAATTAAAACTCTCATCGCCTTAAAATACACATTAAAATTCTTTTGTAAAATTAAATTGAAGTTGAGGATCGCTTACCTTAAAAGTTTGACGATGAAATGGAGATAAACCAAATTCAATTACCGCTTTACGATGCGCAATTGTTGGATAACCTTTATTTTGTTGCCAATTATAAATAGGAAAATCAGCATGTAAGATAGCCATATATTCATCTCGATGAGTTTTGGCCAATATAGATGCAGCTGCTATGTTCAAATATTTTCCATCACCTTTTACAATACAGGCATGAGGTATTTCTGGGTAAGCTTTAAATCTATTTCCATCTATAGCCAAATAACCAGGTTGCAACTTTAATTTTTCAATTGCCCTATGCATTGCTAAAAAAGACGCATTTAATATATTGATATGGTCTATTTCTGTATGATCTACTGCCGCAACTGCCCAAGCTATTGCTTCGGCTTCTATAATTGGTCTTAGGCGTTCTCTTTGTTGATGTGTTAGTTTTTTAGAATCGTTTAACCCATTCAAATAAAAATCTTTTGGTAAGATTACAGCTGCAGCCATAACTGGACCAGCTAAGCAACCTCTTCCAGCCTCATCGCAACCTGCTTCTATAAATTCTTGTTGATAAACAGCTAGTAAATCCATAAAAAACAAAAATAATTAAAATTTAAATAATTGATAATCAGTTTATTAATAAATTAATCAAAGATATCTGAAAAATATCTAATTAGTGCTGTAGCGTTTTGTCCACTTGTATCGTTTATTGTTTTAGTAGCACCAATTAATTACTTACTTCAGCAATAGGTAGTTAAATTAATACTTAAAAAATCGCTAATTAAATTTAGCACAAAAAAAATTTTAACTCTAAAGTAACCCTCTATTCCTCTCGAAGGAATGAGGGTTTTTCATTTCTACACACTTACATTCTGTCCTTTAACGTCAAAAGCATCACGTAAGCCGATGGCTAGTAAGTTAAATGCATAAACAGTTAACATAATGGCTAAACCTGGTAAAATGGCCAAGTAAGCAGCATCCATAATGATATAACCATAATGCTCTTTGATCATTGTACCCCAACTTGGCATTGGAGGCTGTGCACCAAAACCTAAAAAGCTCAAACCTGTTTCTAATAAAATTGCAGAAGCAAAATTGGCTGATGCAACTACCAAAATAGGACCCGCCACATTTGGCAAAATGTGCTTTGTAATAATTCTACTCGTAGAAAAGCCTAATGCTTTTGCAGCCTCTACAAATTCTACTTCTTTAAATGACATTACTTGTCCGCGAACTAAACGAGCTACATCAACCCATGTTGATAAACCAACAGCAATAAAGATTTGCCAAAACCCTTTACCTAAAGCAAAGGAAATGGCAATAACCAATAATAAAGATGGCAGAGACCAAATTACATTCATAAACCAGCTAATTAACGTATCAGTTTTACCACCAAAATAACCTGCAATAGCACCTAAACTAACGCCAATAAATAAGGAGATTAATACCGCCATTAAGCCAACAGACAAAGAAACTCTAATCCCAAGAATAAGTCGACTCAATAAATCTCTTCCGTAAATATCTGTACCTAAATAAAATGTTTGCTCGTATATATTGCTTTTTTCAAAGAGTTGAGCTGTATTCCCTAACATACTCGGCAGTAAACAAGCATTACAAAGATTTTTAATTTCATAAGCCGTTTCCAATGCTTGCTCTTCTGCTCCAATATACTCGTAAACCAAAACTTTATCATTAACAATTTTGTAGGATGTGATTGGAATACTTCTAAAAGATGTAGGTTGTCCGAAAAGCATTTTCTGAAAGAGGTTAACTTTCTCTACATCTTTATACCGATCTACAATTAAAAATTTAAACGTAGTTCCTGGTTTCTCTTTACTAATTTGTAATCTTTGTGTGTTTGCAAAAGGTGTTTGATCTGGTGTAATTAAATAGCCCAAAATGCCAATTAGCATTAATAATAAAATAAAAATTAGTCCTCCAAATGCTAATCTATTACGCTTAAATCGATTCCATATCTTTGTTGAAGGGCTGTTACTTTTCATCACCTATTGATTAACCTTTCGGTTTTATCCATTACAATTTCTTAACTATTGAGAAACTTATTATGGAAAATTTATTATTGAAAGTAAAACTAACAATTGTTTTCTTTTTATTGGACCAGAAAGCAAAAACTAGATTTAAAATTTAATTAACAAGAAAACTATTTTTTGCTTTTTGATTGTACAAATATGCTTAATATTGTTAGATGTTAATTGAAAAAAAGGAACGCATCATTATGGGGATTGACCCAGGTACAGCAATTATGGGTTACGGCATTGTCTTGGAGAAGGGAAGCAAAATTGAATTGATTAGCATGGGCATTGTGAGGATGGATCATTTAGATGATCATTTTCTAAAACTTCAACGAATTTTCGAAAAAACAATTGGCTTAATAGACGAGTATAAACCTGACGTTTTAGCTATCGAAGCTCCTTTTTATGGCAAAAATATTCAGGTAATGTTAAAATTGGGTAGAGCGCAAGGCATTGCAATGGCAGCTGCATTATCAAGAAATATCTCTGTAACTGAATATGCGCCTAGAAAAATTAAACAATCTATCACAGGCAAAGGAACGGCGAGTAAAGAGCAGGTTGCTGCGATGTTGCAACGCCTTTTGAACTTTAAAGAAACGCCAGAATTTTTAGATGCTACAGATGGATTGGCTGTTGCAGTTTGTCATTCGTTTCAACGAATTAATACGAGTACAAGCGGAAAATCTTATTCTGGCTGGGATGCTTTTGCAAAAGATAACAAGAAAAGGATTAAATAACTTAAAACGTCCTTTAGATTTGTAGGATACTATTATTTAAGGTTTATTTATAATTTACTTTTATTTTAGGCACTAAAGTTTACCTAATCGGTAGCGGCACATTAATAATTCGTCAAGGTTTTTATA